>JASJEC010000021.1 GCA_030064845.1 Kiloniellales bacterium | reverse complement strand
GCGCTGCCCGCTGTGGACCGGACGCTGCTGGTAAGCGCTTCGGTGATCGGCGCCCGCGTCGACGTCGGCTTGCTGAAAGAGCTTTGCCCGATGGAGCGGGAGGAGCTGTTCGCGAGCCTCGGCCGGCTGCAGGAATCCGGCTTCCTGGAACGAACGCGCATCGTGCCCAGTCTGGAATATAGCTTCCGCCATGCGTTGATTCACGATGTCGCCTACAACACGGTGCTGAAGGCCAAGCGGCGTCAACGCCATGCGCAGGTCCTGGCAGCGATCGAAAAGCGGTCGGAAAGGCAACTTCACCGAAAGGTCGACCTTCTGGCTCATCATGCCTTTCGCGCGGAAAGTTGGACCAAGGCCTTTATCTACTGCCGAAAAGCCGCAAAAAGGGCGCAATTGCGCTCTGCCAACCGGGAGGCGGCGGTTTTGTTTGGACGGGCTCTCGAGGCCAGGGAGCGTCTGCCGAACAAGGGCCGGATGGCGAGCCGCGACATCGATACGCGCCTTGAATACGTCCAGAGCCTGTTCACGCTGGGCTATCATGATCTTGCCTATCGACAGCTGGTGATGGCCCAAAAGACGGCCAAGAAGGTGGGCGACCAAGTACGCCTGGCGAAAGTGGTTTCGGCCTTCATGGTTTCTCACTGGGTCCGAGCGGACCTCGAGGGAGCGGTTGAAAAGGGGCGTCAAGCTCTGGACCTAGCCGAGCGCAATGGTGATACCCGGGCTCAGATAGAGGTTGGGATGCGCTTGGGGTCCCTCTACGTCGACCGCGGCGACTATCGGGCGGCCTGCGGCCTTCTGCAATCGACTATAGCGAAGATCTCGGATCGGCATCTGTTTGACCGCTTTGGCCTCCTTGGGTTGGCGTCGGTCGGGAGTCGGAACTCCCTCGCTCGGGCCTTGGGGGAATTGGGCCGGTTCGAAGAGGCAATTCGCGTCGGGGACGAAGGCATTATGATCGCCATGGAGGCGGGTCACGTCTTCAGCCAGATCTACGCAAGCATTTTTGTCGGCAATGTGCTCTTGCGAAAAGGAGACTTCGAACGCAGCCTGCCCTCGCTGGAGCGAAGCTACGAACTCTGCGCCTCGACACGCGCCAAGATTCTACTGCCCTTGAGCGCCGCCGCCCTTGGTTATGCCAAAGTTCGGCTCGGTCAGGTCAAAGACGGCCTGGCACTCTTGGAGGGGGCGACCGACGAGGCGGTTCGACAGTCGATGAAATGGCAACTCTCACAACAGTTGAATTGGCTTGGCGAGGCGCTGCTTATCGCCGGAAGACCCGAAATGGCGCGAGGCTGCGCGGAAAGAGCCGCAAAGTGCGCCAAGCGGCATGGCGAGATAGGCGACCAGGCTTGGGCGTCTTGGTTGCTCGGCGAAGTCTACAGCCACGAAGCGCTCTCGGATGATAAGCGAGCTCTGGAACACTACGCGGCAGCGCAGTCTATCGCCCAGGCGAAGGATATGCTTCCCCTGGCAGCGCACGTGAATTTTGGATTGGCACAGCTTCATCGCCGGAGTGGGGCGAGCGCGAAGGCGCACGACAAGGTTCGCTCCGCTGTTCAGATCTACAAGCAGTTACAGATGAACCACTGGCTGCCCCACGCCGAAAGGCTTCCAGGCGACGGCGTTCGCTCCCCTTTGCCGACTGCCTCCGCCTGATCTCTCCGCCGTTCGAGTAGGCCGTCGTCCGCGCGACCGAGAATAGGCCGTTCCAGATTTAGTCTCGGCGGCGGTGACCATGCCGTCATCGGCCGCTCTTTGGGACAAGCTCGACCGAGAGCGTCCGAGACCGCGCCGTTCAGCTCTACCGCCGCTGGCTTTGAGCTTCCGCATGACAAACCAACTCGCCTCAACTTAATAAAAACATTTCGTAACTTTTCGTAACTTTTTCCCAACCATTCTGGCTATACAGTTGAAATCGCGACGCAAGTTAGACGCGAGTTAACTGTAACAAGCGGGCTCTGTGAAGCACTTCACAGACGAACACGCAATTTATTCTTAGGTCTTTGGGCGGGCAGCCGAACATAAGTACTAAACAATGGAGAAATTGATGCACGAGCACGCTCAAAACGGCACATTGACGAGAGGAGCGGATGGGGCACTCTATCTGCTAAGCCCGGGGTCTTGTGTACGGATCGACGAACCTGAAGTTTCCAATCGGCAGCCGGATGCGGTCGGTTCGGTGGTTTCTGATGACATTGGATTCCAAGGCCGCCCGTCGGGCGCCGAGGACCATGCATCCGCAAGGATCATGATCGAGGCCACCGACGATCACGCCGCTGCAAGGATCATGATCGAGGCCGATGATCATGGTTCGGCCAGGATCATGGTCGAACCCGGCGACCATGAGGCTTCCCGGATCATGGTGGAGGCCGGCGATGGTGCTTCCGCCAGGATCATGGTCGAGCCGGGCGATAACGGCAGCTCCAAGATCATGGTTGATCCGGGCGACAGCCTGATCAACTGAAGCGGCCTGGGTCTAGGCCCACAGGTCAGGCGGCGTTGCCGCGCGTCGAGAGTCGCGCGGCCGCCGTTCTGCTTCGCCGATGTTGGGTAAGCGCGACCCCCAGACCGCTATCGAAGGGACGGCGACGAGGCCTTTAGAGAGTCGCTGGTGATCAGGCCAGAGGCTTCAGGCCGATAGGTCGAATACGCCAGAGGAAATCCTGGCACGCGTCCCACGAGTCCTGCCCGCTATGGCCCTCGGTCTCAAATGGCAAGGGTTTTGCCCTGGCGGGCGCCAAGGCTTCTGGCATCGCGGAGTTGAGCGAGAGCTGCCATGCCGAGCAAAGCGAACAGCTGGTCCGCCTCGGCTGAGCACCACTCTGGTCAAAGAATTGTGACGATGTTGCCTGTTACTTGGCTTTCGCCGCCAAGCCTTCAGACGCCGTGGCGACCCTTTCCGCCATGTCCTTCTGAAAGATCTCATCCGAGATCGCTCTCGAAGCGGCACCGATCAGGTTTGCGGCTAGGGTCAAGCCCTGGGCCTCCGCGTGCGCGCCCAACTCGTCCAGGCACAGTCTGATAGCGTGTGCTTCGGCGCAGTTGCGGATGTTGATCTCAGTCACATTACCACTCATTTCAAGACGTCTCCCCAACCCAGAGGCTGTAAACGGTTACTAAAAAGTAAGTGACGCTAAAACATCCCAGGCGGGGGCGCTGTGAAGCAGTTCACAGACGAGTAAGCAAATTGTTCTTAAATCCACTAGGACGATTAGGACTCAGGGAAGAGAGGATAAATGCATCCGCGACTTGACGGAGGTGCCCTGACCGAAGGTGCGGACGGGGCCTTGCATCTTCTCCGTCCAGGAAGCTGGGCCAGGGTAGAGGACGAATTCACCGAAGAGCGACCAAGCGCGCTTCAGGACTCGGCGCGGACGTTGATCGAGCCCGGCACGGGCACTGTGAACTAGCGTCACGGCTATGACGCGGGTGGGATCGAGCTGATCATGCGAATCTCGGCACATTGGCTCTCCCGCGCCCGTAGTGCGTTTACGCCGTGAAGAGGGACAGGCGTTATCCCGGTGGCGATATGGACATGACGATTCGAGACCCGAGAGCGGCATTCGACATCCTTTGGTCGGGTGTTGGTGACCTTACGAAAGGCTTCAGGAAATCAACGCACAGGCTGATCCCGCCGGAGGAGACCCTGGCGCGCGTCTCCTGCTACCTCCCGGTCATGGGCATTACGAGGGTCGCCAACGTCACCGGTCTCGACAGCATCGGGATCCCGGTCGTCATGGTCTGCCGGCCCAACTCGCGATCGGTCTCCGTGTCCCAGGGCAAGGGCTTCAACCTTGCAGCCGCGAAGGTCTCCGGCATCATGGAGTCGATCGAAAGCTTCCATGCTGAACGCATCGACCAGCCGCTGCGCCTAGGAAGCTTTGAGGACCTTCGCTACAAGAACAGGGTCGTCGATGTCGCCGGCCTGCCGCGCCTCTCGGACAGCCGCTTCACGCCCCAGACACGGATCCTCTGGACCGAGGCGCGCGATCTCTTCAGCGGCGACCCGCTGCTGCTGCCCTACGAACTTGTGCACCTCGACTACACATTGCCCCTGCCGAGCGGGCACGGGTGCTTCGCCGCCAGCTCGAACGGCCTGGCCTCGGGCAATCACCTGGCCGAGGCGGTAAGTCACGGGATCAGCGAGGTGGTCGAGCGCGACGCGATTACGCTCTGGCATCTGCAGGGGCGCGAAGCGCAGCAGCGCAGCTTCGTCGAGCTCGACAGTATCGACGACCCCATGTGTCGGGACCTGCTGGAAAAGTTCGAGGCGGCCGGCGTCATGGTGGCGGTCTGGGAGATCACCTCCGACGTCGGGATCCCGGCGTATCTCTGCCGCATCCTCGACCGGCAGCCGCCGCCGGCGAGCACGGTCCGCCCGGCGACCGGCATGGGGTGCCATCCGGCGCGCCACGTGGCGCTGCTCCGTGCCTTGACCGAAGCGGCTCAGAGCCGCCTGACCTTCATCGCCGGCGCGCGCGACGACATGCCGCGTGGCGAGTACGAGCACTTTCTGGACCGGGAGACCTATGACCAATGGCGCGCCAGCATGGCCGCGCCGAGCCGCCCGAGACGCTTCAACGAGGCGCCGACCTTCGAGGGCCTGACCTTGCACGAGGACCTCGAATGGCAGCTTGGGCGTCTCGAGGCGGCCGGGATCCAGCAGGTCGCCGTCGTCGACCTGACCAAACCGGAGTTCGGCATTCCCGTGGCGCGCGTCGTCATTCCCGGCCTCGAGGGACTGGACTCGGCCAAGTACCGGCCCGGGGCCAGGGCGAAGAGCTTGATGCGGGAGACGGCGGCATGACCATCATCGTATTCACCGGGCCGACGCTTTCCGCCGACGACGCCCGATCGGTCCTCGACGCGGACTATCGCCCGCCGGTCTCCGAAGGGGACGTGTTCCGCGCCGCGCAAGAGGCGCCCGAGGCGATCGGCATCATCGACGGCTATTTCGAGAACGTGCCCTCGGTCTGGCACAAGGAGATCCTCCACGCCATGTCGAAAGGCATCTGGGTCTTCGGCAGCGCCAGCATGGGCGCCTTGCGCGCGGCCGAGCTCGCTGCCTTCGGCATGATCGGCGTGGGTGCTACCTTCGAGGCTTTCCGAGACCTCGTGCTGGAAGACGATGACGAGGTCGCCGTGATCCATGGCCCGAAGGAACTGGGCTATCCGGCCTTGTCGGAGGCCATGGTGAACATCAGGCGAACCCTTTCCGACGCCTACTCTGAAGGCGTGATCAGCGCGCCGGCCCGTCAGGCCCTGGAAAGCACGGCAAAGAGCCTGCCGTACCGTCGCCGGTCATTCCAGGCTCTGCTCGCCCTCGCCGAGAGCGAGGGTGTTGCGGCGGAGGACGCGAAGGCGCTGGAGACCTGGCTCCCCTGCGGCCGCGTCGACCAGAAGCGGGAGGACGCGGTCTTGATGCTCCAGACCATGCGGGATCACAAGAGAAGTGCGCCCGGACCCATGTCCGCCGGCTATCATTTCGAGCACACCACCCTTTGGGAAAGGGCGACACGGCTTGCGCTCCAGCCGGCCTGAGGACATTCTTCCTAATTCCGCCGGCGCCGCGTGACTGGGGGAATTTTCATTAATGTCGCGGCGCTCGGAGTCGCCTAGACTGGGGCGACCCGGGACCCCCGGCGATCCTGCCCCATTTGACCGATCGCCTCTCCGGGATTTGCTTCCATCGAGGATCCCGGTGACCACGTGGTGATTCAGGACCATATCAAGGCGGCCCATTTGGAGCTCCTGTCGAAGAACCCCCTGCTGAGCCGGCTCGAGGCCGAGCAGATGGACGAATTGCTCTCGCTCGCCGTGACCCGGCGCTTTTCGCCCCGTGACGTCATATTCCAGAAGGGCGATCCGGGCGAGGAGTTCTATGCGATCCTGAGCGGCCGGGTCGGGATCAACACTATCTCGGAAGAGGGTAAGGAGATTTTCCTCAACATCCTCGATCCCGGAGAGGTCTTCGGCGAGATCGCCCTGCTGGACGGCAAGGACAGGACAGCCGGGGCGGTGGCGATGCAATCGAGCGAATTGCTCCGGATCGGTCGGTCCGAGTTTCTGCCCTTTCTCGAACGCCACCCGAAACTCTGCATTCGCTTGATGGCGGTCCTCTGCGAGCGGCTGCGTTGGACCAGCGACATCATCGAGGACACGATCTTCCTTGATATACCGAGGCGTCTGGCCAAGCGCCTTCTCACCTTGGTCCAGCGTTACGGCGAACCCTTCGAAGATGTCTTGAGGATCCGCCTCAAACTCTCCCAGGAAGAACTGGGCCAGATGCTCGGCGCCACCCGGGAGAGCGTCAACAAGGGGATCAAATCGCTCCAGAGCACCGGGGCGATCCGATACGACGATGGCTATATCATCATCCGTGACCTGGCCTCGCTGCAGAAGCTGGTGTCCGGGGACTCCGACTGAGGTGACGACTGATCCGGTGCCTGGCGCGCGCAGGGGTATTATTGGGCACTGCCTGCCATACAACAGTATAAATGTTTTTCATTTCATCCGTATTTGATGATAAGCCAAGAAATTAACCGAAACTCAATAATTTCATCATAGTGTCGTTAAAAAATCACAAGAAAATCTCAGACGGTGAGCAGTATCGAGGAGGATGTCGGAACAGAAGGGGTCCGGTCGGATGGGCTTTCCAGAACTCATTGATATCGAGGCGGTCGGTTGCGTGCTGGCCGTGGTGGTTACCATACAACTCGTTCTCGAGCTTCGCTCGATATACGTCTCATCGCGGAACGGGCGCGGCGGCGACTTTTTCCAGATCCAGGGCCGTTTCAATCCGATGCCGGCAAACAAGGAGTCGCTGGAAGCCTAAACCGCGACCGATGAAGGGCTTGAGACATGGTACTCGACGAACAACGGGCCGGCGGCGGTGAAAATGCCCCCGGTTTTGGACAGAAGCTCGAATCCTGCATCACGGGGGAGAAGGATCAGCGCCGTTTGACCTGGCGCTTGCTCTCCTATTGGGAGCGCCTTCGCGGCGAGCGCGACTTTCCGACCCTCTCGGACGTCAAGGCCGAGGAAATCCCCGAGCTCTGGCCCTATTGCTTCATTCTCGACGTCAAGAATTTCCGCGAGTTTCCCTACTTCCACTACTTCGGTCGCTCCTTGGCGCGCTACTCCGGAGTCTTCCTGAGCGGGCATCAAGACCTCTCGCATACACTGCTTAAAAAGGCGGTCTGCCACTATCGCGAGGCGGTCGAGCGGGGCGCCCCGGTCCTGGTGGAAGAGGAACTGACCCAGTTCGATAGGCGCAGGTTGCTGTTCCGCAGCGTGCTCCTTCCGCTCAGCGAGGACCAGGTCAGCGTGGACTATCTGCTCGGCGCGGCGAACGGCGCCTGGTCGGATGGCGCAGGCGCGGCGCCGGCTCTCCGGGTTCCGCCACCTGGCCAGGATTGATTAAGGATACAGGCCTAGAGTGAGTCTGGCCCGGGGTCGGCCATCAGGCTGGGCGGTCCTGGCCTAAGGAGCTCCTATGTCCCGTTCTGCCCTCTTGGCGCTTCTTCTGATCTGGCCCGCGTCCGCCTTCTCGGCGCCGGAGCGGCAGTGGGACGTCCATTGTCCGCCGACCCGACCCCTGGCGGACAATCAATGTCGGGTCGCGCCGCAAAACGTCGAAGGCGCGGCGGACTTCCAAGTGCTCTTCTCCTACATGGGACGGGATCTCAACTTCCTGATCAAGGGCGATCAGAGATACACCCACGGAGAGGTCCGTATCGACGGCAAGCATGTCTTCATGACGCAGCTGTGCGGCAAAGGCTATTGCGTGTTCTCGGGACATCTGGCGGAGGAGTTGGCCCATCTGTTCCGCAGGGGGCGTCGGGCGGAGATCGAACTGGTGACGCGAAAGCGGAACGTGTCACTGAGCCAGCAGATCGACCTCTCCGGGTTCGATGTGGCCTTCAACACCTTCAAGCGGCGCCACCGCTGATTCCAGGCTGCTGAGGCCAGCATCAGGCGCCGGACGCCAATCCCCCGCCTTCCGTTTCGGCACCACTGGCGGCCGCCACTTCTCCACGCTCATGCGCGATCAGGGCATCCATCGCCGCCCGCGCTGCCATAGCATCCGATAAGGAGCGCAGAGGCCGCTGGAGATAGGGGCTCACGTAGGGCGATACCGGTTTCTTTTCCACAGTCTCACCACAGCCTTATCCACAGGTATTTCTCTGGTTTTTTATTGATTTTTCTTCCTTAAGGATCTCTAACCTAAAATATTTAGATGTTCTATACAACAAGAATATTTGAGTTTGCTTGAGGCTTTGTTTCCCTTCCCCTTGATGCCAGCGTTTCCGTGGGTTTAAGGGCGCCGCCGTTGCCCATGTCGGCGCACGGTATCGTTCGGAACCGCCGCGTCCGGTCTGTGGCCTGCCGCCCTTAGAAGGTCCGCGGGGAGGCCTGGCCGGCGCCCCTTCGTGCGGTCCGCCACACACCCTGTGGATAACCCTGCCTGTGGACAACTCGGCGGACGCCAGGACCCGTTCTCGTCCTGTCGGATGATCTCGAGCGTGGCGGCTTAGGAGGAGGTTCGAACCCGGCGCACCGCGTCGCGCCAGCCCTCGTAGCGGCGGTTCCGTTCCGCCTCGGCCATGCCCGGTTCGAAGCGGTCCGTTGCTTGCCACTTCTCCGCGAGGTCGTTGAGACCGGAAAAGAAGCCGCTGCTCAAGCCGGCGAGATAGGCCGCTCCAAGCGCGGTGGTCTCGCTCACCACCGGACGCTCAACCGCACAGCCGAGAATGTCGGCCAGGCGCTGAAGGACCCAGTCGTTCTCCACCATGCCGCCATCGACCCGGAGCGTCGTCGGTGGCGCGGCGCCGTCTCCCGCCATCGCTTCCAGGAGGTCCCGGGTCTGGAAACAGACGGCCTCGAGCACCGCTCTGGCGATCTCCGCCGGACCCGTGGCCCGCGTCAGGCCGAACATCGCGCCCCGGGCACGGGAGTCCCAGTAGGGGGCGCCCAAGCCGGTGAAGGCAGGCACGAGAAACACTTCCTGGGCCGGATCGGCCTGCTCCGCCAAGGCCTGGGTCTCTGGCGCGCTGTCGATCAGACCCAGGCCGTCCCGCAGCCATTGAACCGCGGCGCCGGCGATGAAGATCGATCCCTCGAGAGCGTAGGCCGTGTCGCCGCCGATCCGATAGGCGACCGTGGTCAGGAGACGGTTGCGAGAGGTGACGGCCTCCGTGCCGGTGTTCATGAGGGCGAAGCAGCCGGTGCCGTAGGTCGATTTCATCATGCCGGGCTGGAAGCAGGCCTGCCCGACCGTGGCCGCCTGCTGGTCGCCGGCCATCCCGCTAATCGGCAGGGGGCGGCCGAACAGATCGCCGGGCGTGCTGCCGAACTCGGCGTCGTTATCGCGCACCTCGGGCAGGATCGCTTCAGGGATGTCGAACAGTGCAAGCATGTCCGGATCCCAGCGCTGCCGCCGGATGTCGTAGAGCAGGGTGCGCGCCGCATTGGTGATATCGGTGGCGTGCACGGCGCCCCCGGTCAATCGCCAGAGCAGGAAACTGTCGACCGTCCCGAAAGCCAGCTTGCCGGCCTCGGCGCGCTGGCGGGCCCCTGCCACGGAATCGAGTAGCCAAGCGATCTTGCTCGCGGAGAAATAGGGATCGAGCAGCAAGCCGGTTCGCCGTTGCGCCTCGGCTTCATGGCCCTCCGACTTAAGACGCTCGCAGAGCTCTGCAGTGCGTCGGTCCTGCCAGACCAGGGCCCGGTGGATCGGCTCGCCGCTCTCCCGGTCCCAGATGATGGTGGTCTCGCGCTGGTTGGTGATGCCCAGCGCAGCGAGGTCGTGCGCCGCCGCGCCGCCGTCCGCCAGGGCCCCCTTCACCGTCTTCACGGTATCGCGCCAGATGTCCTCAGGGTCGTGCTCGACCCATCCCGACTGAGGAAAGTGCTGGGGCAGCTCGACCTGAGCCTGACCTGCCGGGCGGCCGGCTCGATCGAACAGCAGCGCCCGGGTGCTCGTCGTGCCCTGGTCGATGGCGAGAACGAAGCGCGGGGCGGCCATGGTCTTTTTCCTTCCCTCCCTTGATTGGGAACATGGTGGAAGCCGCCCGGGAAAAGATCAAGCGGCCGCCCGGTCCCGGCGGCACCTGCGGCTCAGCGGGCGGCGGTCGTGGTCGCGGCGTGGATGAAGCCATGGGCGGCGTAGCGCCGCGCGCCGTAGACCTTGCCCGGCGTGTACCAGACACGCACCGTCGACCAGTCGCCCGCGGCCGATACGTCGATGATTGGTGTGTTCTTGTGGATTCGGCCGCGGTTCAGCCAGTTAGCGTGGTCGGCCACGATTTCGCGCCGGTTGAGGATCTTGGTGACCACCGCCAGGTGGCCGCGGCTGCGGCCCTGCGACTTGATCACCAGGATCGCGCCCACCTTCGGGGTCCGGTTCCGCGCATAGCGCCCCTTCGCCTGATCCCACCAAGTGCCCGCGTCGCCGCGGATCTGGATGCCGGCGAGGCGGCGGGCGTAGGGCACGCACTGGAGTGGGCGCCGGGTCTCGATCAGGTGCGGCCGTAGACCCAGGCCGGCCAGTGTCCGATGCGTCGCGGCGGAGGGCGCCGGTGTGCTGCTTTCCTCGATCGAGGAGCTGCAGGCGGGAAGCAGAAACAGCGCCGCTGCCGCGAGAAGCGGCCAGCTTGAAATAGGCCGGGTTGTCCTGCTTACGGCAAGGCCCATGGCGCTGGCCGATGCCTCCGCTTCGTTTCGCCTTCCGCCTCTGATTCTAAAGCGTTTCGAGCCGGATGCGCCAGGGCCTTTAGAGCGGGGATTCGTCGAGCGCCATGACGCTGGCGCCGCCGCGGATCACCTGGGAGCCGTAGGTGGCCGCGCGCGGCATCACGTTCTCGGCGTAGAAATGGCCGAGCTTGAGCCGGGCTTCCAGGAAACCGTGATCCCAGTGCCCGTTCTCGCCGTCGAGCGCGCGGGCTGCGGTGACGCAGGCCTTGCCCAGCAGCCAGCCGCCGGCCACCGTGCCGAAGAGCTGCAGGTAGGGCGTGGCGCCGGCCGCCGCCAGCGCCATGTCCTCGCCGGCCGTTTCCAACAGGTAGTCGCCCGCCGCCTCCAAGGTCAGAATGCCCTCGCCCAGAGATCCGCGCAGCGAGACGATCGCCGGCCCCTTCAGGCCGTTGAGCTCCTCTTGCGTCGCCTTCATCCGGCCGATCAGGGCGGTCACCGCCTTGCCCTGGTCGCGCAGCAACTTGCGGCCGAGCAGGTCGAGCGCCTGGATTCCGTTGGTGCCTTCATAGATCGGCAGGATCCTGGCATCTCTGTAATGCTGGGCCGCGCCGGTCTCCTCGATGAAGCCCATGCCGCCATGGATCTGCACGCCGGTGGAGGCGATCTCGCAGCCAAGGTCCGTCGCCCAGGCCTTGGCGACCGGGATCAGCACGTCGAGCATAGCTTCCTGCTCGGCGCGCCGCGCCTCATCCGGCTCCCGCTTCGCCCGGTCGAGGGCGCCGGCGGTGAAGTAGATCAGCGCGCGCATCGCCTCGACACCGCTCTTCATGGTCAGCAGCATGCGGCGAACGTCGGGGTGACGGATGATCTTGACCGGCGCCGCCTCGCTGCTGCCCAGGGCCCGGCTCTGGGTCCGATCGCGGGCATAAGCCACGGCCTGCTGGTAGGCGCGCTCGGCGATCGCCAGCCCCTGGACGGCGACCGCGAGGCGCGCGTTATTCATCATGGTGAACATGTACTCCATGCCGCGGTTCTCTTCGCCGACCAGGTAGCCGACCGCGCCGCCGCCGTCGCCGTAGGCCATGACCGCGGTCGGCGACGCCTTGATGCCGAGCTTGTGCTCGATGGAGACGCAGCGCAGGTCGTTGCGCGGCCCGGGCGCGCCGTTTTCGCCGGGCAGGAACTTGGGCACGAGGAAGAGGGAGATGCCCTTGGTGCCGGCCGGCGCGTCCGGCGTCCGCGCCAGCACCATGTGGATGATGTTGTCGGTGAAGTCGTGCTCGCCGTAGGTGATGTAGATCTTCTGGCCGGTAATCAGGTAGTGGTCGTCCTTCGGCACGGCCCGGGTCTTGGCGGCGCCGACGTCGGAGCCGGCCTGGGGCTCGGTCAGGTTCATGGTGCCGGTCCACTCACCCGAAATCATCTTGGCGAGGTAGGTGTCCTTCTGCCACGCGGAGCCGTGCGCCTGCAGCAGCTCGACCGCGCCCTGGTTCAGAAGCGGACAGAGCGCGAAGCTCATGTTGGCGGCGTTCCACATTTCCTGGATCGCCATGGCGAGGGTCCAGGGCAGACCCTGGCCGCCGTATTCGGGGTCGAAGGGCAGGGCGTTCCAGCCGCTCTCGACGTACTGCCGATAAGCTTCCTTGAAGCCGCTCGGGGTGCGCACGACGCCGTTCTCGTAGACCGAGGCCTCCTGGTCGCCCGACAGGTTGAGCGGCGCGAGCACCTCGGCGGAGAGCTTGCCCGCCTCCTCGAGCACCGCCTCGACCAGATCGGGTGTGGCTTCGCCGTAGCCGGGCAGCCCCGCGATCTCGGGAAGTCCGGCGATCTCGTCGAGCGCGAAACGCATCTCGGTCAAAGGGGCGTGGTAGCTCATCATGCCTGTCGTCCTCGAACTGGCCGCTCTCCTGGCCGCACTCTATCACTAGTCCCGAAGGGGTAAAATCGGGCACATTGCTGATACGTGACAGGCGAGTTCCTGGACGGTCAGTGATTTGCACCTTGTTGTGACCAGGCGTGATTGGTCGGTTCCGGGGCGCGGGTGCATCTCTGGAGCCCTCCGCTACGTAAGAGGGCTACAACAGGAAGGAGCAAGGCATGAGACGCGCGGTTTACGCATCCCTGGTGCTACTGTTCACAACGGCCTGCGCCCCTGACAGCGTCACCGTGGTCCGGCCGGTCCAGTTTGACGCGGCCTATCAGCCGAGTTTCCAGAGCAACCTTGCGCGCTATGGCGCCGTTCCCACGGTGATCCGAGGCAACCCCTTCGCGGTGGATCAGGCCGCGCTCGACGAGGCCGTAACGACGGCCCTGGCCGGTAACTACTTCGGCCCCGACCTCACATTCGAGTCGGTGCCGCGGAATACCGTGGCGCCCTACCGACTCCTGATCTACTTCAATCCGGCCCCCTTTGTTCGCCCCGACAAGGCCTGCTTCCGGGGTGACCAACCCCTACAGCCGGGCGGGGACGGCGTGGCGGTGCTTATGGTGATCTGCTCCTCGGAGTACAGGGTCAGCTCCACGATCGGCTATCGCGGCGACGTTTTTCGTCCCGACGGCCCAGAGTTCCGCGATTTGATGCGCACCACGCTGACTACCATTCTCCCGCCGCAGCGCTTCGACATCAACGGCGGCAACAGCCCGCGGCGGGGCTAGCGGGTTCAGGCGTCGCGGGGTGCGGCAGCGCGGGCCAGCCGGTCGTTGATCGCGGCACCCAGGCCGTAGGACGGAATCGGCATCACGGCGATGGCGGAGACCGGCGCCTCGTCCAGCGCCCTGAGGAAGGCGAAAAGGTTCGCCGCCGCTTCGCGAAGGTCGCCGCTGACGCTGAGGTTGAGGGTGCGGGCCGCGCCTCTTGGCGGGTTCGGTCCGAAGGCCAGCAGCGCCTGATCCTGCGTCGCGCGCAGCGCGTCGAGTAAGAGCGGGTGCTCCGGGGCATAGTGGCTGGCGAGCTGTCCCGGCGCGCGTAGCGGGCCCTCCGCCTCTCCGGATTCGAGGGTTTCCAGCTCCTCCTCCAGTTCCTCGCGGGTCACGGCCCCCGGGCGCAGCAGGCGGGGGGCCGCGCCGCTCATGTCCACGACCGTCGATTCGAGACCGATGGGGCAGGGGCCACCGTCCAGCACCAGGTCCACACGTTCGCCCAGCGCCGCCACCACGTCGGCCGCCCGGGTCGGCGAGATGCGGCCGGCCGGGTTGGCGCTGGGGGCGGCGATCGGCAGCGCGCAGGCATTAAGCAAGGCCTGGGCGGACTCGTGACCGGGCACGCGCACCGCGAGGGTATCGAGGCCGGCGGAACAGAGCAGGGAAATTCGCGATCCTGGAGCCCGCGGCAGGACCAGGCTGAGCGGACCGGGCCAGAAGCGTTCGGCGAGCGCCCGCGCCCTGGAGTCGAAGACCGTCTCCTCGGCCGCCGCGGCAAGGTGGCGGAAATGAACGATCAGAGGATTGAAGCGCGGTCGGCCTTTGGCCTCGAAGATCGCCGCGACCGCCCGGTCGTTGCGGGCGTCGGCACCCAGGCCGTAGACGGTCTCGGTGGGAAAGGCGACCAGCCCGCCTTCACGCAACACCTTCGCCGCTGCCCGCACACCGGCCTCGTCTGCCGCCCGCACGTTGTATCGGAGGCCTTCGCTCATGGCGGCGCAGTCTAGTCGAAACGGTATCAGAGAAAAGCCGAGGCCGTGCCGGGCGCCTGCCCTAACTGGTCGTGTCAAACTTGACAAGCAGCGAGGTCACGGCGCGGCCGGGCTCGTGGTGGTGACGGGCGACCTCACCAACTGGGGCGGGCCAGCAGACCTCTTCGCGATCCCTCGGTCGCGTGAGCCGCGGGGTTCGCTTCTCAGTTTTTTTGGGGGCACTCATGAAGGGAGCCGCCCATTTTTGGAACGGCTCCCGCTTTGCTCTCTTTCGTCCGACTCAGGCCGCTCTCTCGGAGGGGCCCGCCGGCTAGTCACCGCACAGGCACTGCGGCGGCTCTATCGTCACCGGCCAGCGCCGGCCACGTGGGAACAAGCTTGCGCCTTGTGCTTCACGGTGGTCAAGAGCCTTGCCGTGCGCTGCAACATGAAACATAAGGGTTTAGTCTCGAATCTGCGCGCTTGAACACAGGGGGAGTGCAAACTCCCGCGAATCTTCAGGCGCATGCGAGGAAAATCGATGCCTGGAAAGATCATCACGGTCGCGCAGCACAAGGGCGGTGCCGGCAAGACGACCCTTGTCGCGCATCTGGCCGTCGCCTTTGCCGAAATGAAGAAGTCCGTCGGCCTGATCGACATGGATCCACAGCAGTCGCTGTCGATCTGGCATCGGGTCCGCGAGAAGTACTTTACCGATGCGCCGAGCCCACTGGCGCTCAGCCGAGTCGACCAGCTCGCCCTTCGTTGGGAGGCGCAGAAGCAGGCCGAGGCCCACGACATCGTCCTGATCGACACGCCGCCGCACGCCGAGGAGGAAGCGCGGACCGCGGTGCGGTCGGCGGACCTCGTCGTTCTGCCGGTCCAGCCCTCGCCGATGGACGTCTGGGCCGTGCTGCCCTCGCTCTCCCTGGCCGAAAAGGCCGGCAAACCGGCGCTGATCGTGCTCAACCGGGTGCCGCCGCGGGCGAAGCTGACCGAGGCGCTCCTGCCGGTTGTCAAACAGCTCGAGGGAGCGCTCGCCCGTACGCGGATCGGCAACCGGACGCTGCTCGCCAGCGCGCTCAACGAGGGCCGCGGGGTCACCGAGGCCAAGGCGAAAAGCGTCGCGGCCCAGGAGATCCATCGCCTGGCGAAAGAGGTCCTGCGCAAGGCGGCGTAAGTTGCCAGCCGCGTGCGCTGCTCGGGCAGAGCTCTCGTCCCTCGCGATTGATCGGGCAGGGCCTTCGGGTCTAGGCTTCCTGCATTTCAATAATTTGGCCGGGGGTGAGGACGATGGCCTATTACGACCTGGGAACATACTCACGAAAAGTCAGCACCAGTTCCAACAACGCCCAGCTTTGGTTCGACAGGGGCCTCGTCTGGACCTACGCCTACAACCACGAGGAAGCGATCGCCTGCTTCGAGAAGGCGCTCGAAGCGGACGCCGATTGCGCCATGGCCCACTGGGGCATCGCCTACGCGATCGGTCCGAACTACAACAAGCCCTGGGAAGCCTTTGAAGAGGATGAGAAACCCGATTGCCTGACACGTGCGCGTGAGGCGATCGCCAAGGCGGGGGCGCTCAAGGAGAAGGTGCTTCCTTTCGAACGCTCGCTCATCGAGGCGATCACCCATCGCTATCCCGAAGATGCGACGATCGAGGACTTTGCGCCCTGGAACGACGCGTATGCCGACGCGATGCGCGTGGTTTACAGGGACCATCAGGACGATCTCGATATCGGCTGCCTCTTTGCCGAGGCGATCATGAATCGGACACCTTGGCAGCTCTGGGACTTGCGATCGGGCAAGCCGGCCGAGGGGGCGGACACGCTGGAAGCGATCGCCGTCCTGGAAGCGGCCTTCGACAAGCACGACGGCGCTTGGCGGCATCCCGGCCTGCTGCACATGTACATCCATCTCATGGAGATGTCGCCGCATCCCGAGCGCGCGCTGCGCCACGGCGATGCCCTGAGCACCCTGGTGCCCGACGCCGGGCACCTGCTTCACATGGCGACGCACATCGACGTTCTGTGCGGTGATTATCAGAACGTCGTCTCGAGGAACCACACGGCGATCCTCGCCGATCGCAAGTTCCTGGAGAGGGAAGGGGCGGACAACTTCTATTCCGTCTACCGCTGCCACAACTATCACTTCAAGATTTACGGCGCGATGTTCATTGGCCAGCCCAGGGCGGCCATGGATACGTCCGACGAGCTGATCGCCACGATCCCCGAAGACTTCCTGCGCGCGATGGCGGACTGGTTCGAGGGCTTCATCCCCATGAAGCAGCATGTGCTGATTCGCTTCGGGCGGTGGAGCGACATTCTCGCCCAGGCGCTGCCGGCGGATAGGGAACTCTACAGCGTCACCACCGCGATGATGCGCTATGCCCGTACTGTCGCCCTGGCGAACAGCGGGAAGCTTGCCGAGGCCGATGCCGAATGTGACCTCTTCTTCGAGGCCCGCGACGAGGTGCCCGAGAGCCGGATGCTGTTTAACAACACCTGCCGTGACATCCTGGCTGTGGCCGAGCAGATGCTCCTCGGTGAACTGGAGTATCACAAGGGCAACCACGAGCAAGCCTTCGAGCATCTCAGGAAGTCCGTCGAGCTGGACGATACCCTGCCATACGACGAGCCCTGGGGCTGGATGCAGCCGACCCGCCACGCGCTCGGTGCGCTGCTGATCGAGCAAGGCCGCTATGACGAGGCCGAGGCGGTCTACCGGGCCGATCTGGGTCTCGACGCCACCCTGAGCCGCGCCTGTCAGCATCCAGGCAATGTCTGGAGCCTGCACGGTCTCCACGAATGCCTGGTTCATCGCGGTGAGACGGTTGAGGCGGCTCAGATCAAGCTGCAACTCGACAAGGCCGCTGCCCGCGCCGAGGTTCCGATCAAAGCCTCCTGTTACTGCAGGCGGAAGGTCGCAGCATGAGGCGCGACCGTGGTGATCGCTGATAGCCAGTACCCGCGTTTCTCCGCTCTGCCCCGCAGGCTTGGATCAGGCGAGGGCGCCTGAGCGCAGGATCACGTCCTGGTCGAGGCAAGACTGCACATCGCCGGTGCTTGCCATCTTCCTGGATCAGGGGCTACCCGTCTCAACCGGCCGCTATCGGGTACGGTGAAGCTGAAGCCGTCCTCTCACTGGCCAAAGGACAAGCAAACGCCCCCATGCGGAAGACGATCCGGTCCATCGCCTCCTTGCTCCTGAGCTATGGCCTGCTGCTGCTGGCCAATGGCTTGTTCGGGACGCTGCTCGGCCTTCGCAGCAAGTTGGAGGGCTTCTCGACCGAGACGATCGGCCTCGTCATGGCCGGCTATTTCTTCGGATTGCTGCTGGGCGCATTCTACGCCGTCCGGGTTGTGGCCGCGGTCGGGCATATCAGGTCGTTCGCCGCCTTCGCGTCCATCATGTCGGTCGCCGTCCTGGCGCATCTGCTCAAGATCGATCCCTTCACCTGGCTCGCCCTGCGGATCGTCGCCGGCTTTTGCATGGCCGGCATGGTCATGGTGACGGAGAGTTGGATCAACGAGCGCTGCAGCAACAAGAACCGCGGCCGCGTCTTGTCGCTCTACATGGTGACCAACTACCTGGGCTCGGGGCTCGGGCAGTTCCTTCTGACCGTGGCCAGCCCGGCGGAATTCCAACTCTTCGTGATCGCATCGATCATCTTTTCCATTGCCCTGGTGCCGATCCTCTTGACCCAGGCCACCAGCCCCAAGCCGGTTTCGCCCCAGCGCATGCGCTTCCGGCACCTCTTGGCCGTCTCCCCGGTCGGCGTGGTCGGGACCGTCGCTGCCGGGCTGAACAACGCGTCCCTGCACGGCCTGGGGCCCATCTACGCAGCGGACAGCGGTCTTTCCGTCGCCGAGGTTTCGGCCTTCATGGCGTGCCTCATCCTGGGCGGCATGGCTCTCCAGTTCCCCATCGGGCGGCTGTCCGACCGCCTGGACCGGCGTTCCGTTCTTATGGTTGTCGTTCTGGCGGCGTCGGTCTGCGCGCTCGGCATCATCTGGGCGACCGAGGACGCGAGCTGGCCGATGTACCTGCTGGCTTTCGTCTACGGAGGCTTCGCCTTCACGCTCTATCCCCTGTCGACCGCCCAGGTGAACGACCGGGCAGCGCCCGATCAACTTGTCCAGGTGGCCGCCGGACTCTTGGTCGCCTACGGCATCGGGTCCATCATCGGGCCGATCGCCGCGTCCCAGATGATGGGCCGGACCGGGCCGCAGGGGCTTTTTCTATTCATCATCATGGTTGCCGTTGCTCTGGTCCTCTTCACCATACTGCGCATGGTCGTGCGGCAGAGGAGTGCCGCTCTCAAGGCGCCGTTCCTGCCCTTGGGCAGCGTCGGCATTCCTGGCAAGCAGCTCTACCTGGCGGCGCTCAACAGTTTACTGGGGAAAAAGGAGGGCTGACCTGTCACGCCGAGCGTGTCTCACGCCATCTGCCACGAAGCGAGCAGCCGCGATTACGCGATGTTCGCCTGGCAGGGAGACGTTCCCGGTGAGAACTTCCAATCGCCGGCCTCGGCACAGGCTGCCGCCGTGACCCGGTTCCGCCCCTGCGACTTGGAGGCGTAGAGGCACTTGTCCGCCTGCTCGAGCAGGTCCTTTAGACCCTGCTCTTCGCAGCAGGCATCGGCGGTCGCGACGCCGAAACTGGCGGTGAAGGAAAGCACGCCGCCTTCCATTATGATCTGCTCATCCGCGATCCGTTGGCGCAGGCGTTCGGCCAAGGCGCTCGCGCCGCCGGCGTCGGTCTCGGGGGCCAGGACGAGAAACTCCTCGCCGCCCCACCTCGACAAGATGTCGACCGAGTCCCGGATCGTCTCGTGGCAGACGTCGCACATGACCTTAAGGACCCGGTCGCCCACGCAGTGTCCGTGGGTGTCGTTGATCGTCTTGAAGTTATCGATATCGATCATGATCAGCGACAGGGGATGTCCGTAGCGGCGGCTACGCCGCACTTCGCGCTCGACTCGCTCCATGAAGGCGTGGCGGTTGGCGGCGCCGGTCAGCGGGTCCGTCGTCGCCAGGTTCTGCAGTTTGGCCTGCAGCGCCTTCTGATCGGTCATGTCGACGATCGCGCCGACGATGCCCTGGACCGAGCCGTCGGGCGCGCGAATCAGCGCCTTGTGGACCACGGTTTCGCGGCACTTGTTCGTGCTTCGGCACGGAAACTGTCTCTCGAATGTTTGGTGCCCCTGGGGATTGGTCATCAAATGCCGGTCCTCTTCGAGGATCTCCACCACCGCGGGCTGGTCGTAGAGCTCGCCGAGGTGCTTGCCGAGGATGCCCTCCGTCGGCAGCCCCAGGAAGGCGGCATAGGCCGGGTTGGCGAGGCTCACCCTCTGCTGGTCGTCGCGCGAGAAGATCGGGATTGGCACCGTGTCGATCAGCGTCTCGATGAAGCGGCGGTCGCGCTCGTTCTCGCGATAGAGCCGCTCTCGTTCCTCGGCCATGGCCATCAGCTCGGCGCGCGCCGTCGTGATTTCGCGCAGTGCCAGGCGCAGCTCGATCTCGTCGACGGCGATGGCGGCGAGGCTCTCCAGCTGCTCGATCTGCCGGGGGGTCAGGTGCACCACCTCGTCGTGGATCACGCAGAGCGTCCCCAGCTTGACCCCATCCCTGGCGATCAGCGGGGCGCCCGCATAGCTGCGAATGTGCGGCGGTCCGGTTACCAGCGGGTTCTCCTTGAACCTCTCGTCGCGGGTCGCGTCGGGAACCACAAGCACGTCGTTCTCGAGAATCGCATGAGCGCAGAAGGCCAGGTCCCGAGGGGTTTCAGGAGCATCCAGGCCGAAGCGGGACTTGAACCACTGTCGGTCCCGGTCGACCAGAGACACCAGGGCGATGGGCGCCTCGCAGATCTGGGCCGCGAGGGTGGTGAGCCGGTCGAAGGCTTGTTCCGGCGCGGTGTCGAGGATCTCGTAGGCTTTGAGAACCTCGAGTCGTCGCGCCTCGTCTTCGGGTATGGGGGGCTTCGCCGACATCGACCTTCCTCTGGTCAAAGGAAGGCTCTGAATTATTGCACTAGCATTAACATTCTATAACCCGGGAGCGGTTTGGACTTACAAATCCAAGTAGATTAAGTATTTTGATAATCAACTGTGAGTTAAAAAAGAAGGCGTTTTTAAACAGAGAGTTAGACGGCGAGCCCGCTAGAAGAACAGGTCCGCTATTCCCGCAAACAGACAGCCGGCGAGCAGGGCGAGCGAGATCGGGAAGAGCATCTCGAGGGCGTCGAAGGCGCGGATGACGGCCGCCCTTCGCTGCGAAGGGCCGCAGCGGTCACGCGCCGGGCTTGCCGTAGGCGATGAAGTAAGGGTTCTCGAACTCCGGCTTGCCGTAGGTCAGTGGCTCGCCCTCCTTGGTCAGGACCTTGCCGCCCGCGGCGGCCAGGACCGCGTGGCCGGCCGCGGTGTCCCATTCCATGGTGCGCCCGAATCGCGGATAGAGGTCGGCCTTGCCGCTGGCGACCAGGCAGAACTTGAGCGAACTGCCGGCGGAGAGGTGCTTCTTGACCGTATAGCCCGAAAGGAAGTCGTCGAGCTCGGCGTTGTCGCCGTGGCGGCGGCTGGCGACCACGTGCACCCCGTCGCCGGGCTGTGGTCGGGCGGTGATGTCCATCGGGGGATGGTCGGTCTCGGAGAAGGTGGCTCGCGGCCCGTCCGCCTCCCAAGCGCCGGACCAGGTCATGGCCATGGCGGGCGCGTGGACGACGCCGGCGGTCGGCCGGCCGTCCTCGACCAGCGCGATGTTGACGGTGAACTCGCCGTTGCGCGAGAGAAACTCCCGGGTGCCGTCCAGCGGGTCGACCAGCCAGAAGCGCCCGCCGGAGACGTCGGGGATATGGCCGGCGGAGACGGCCTCCTCGGAGACCACGGGGATATCGGGGGTGAGCTTCTCAAGCGCGGCGAGGATCAAGGCCTCGGCCGCCTCGTCGGCGTCGGTCACCGGAGAGCTGTCGGCCTTCTCGCGGACCGCCGCTTGCTTCTCGCCACCGATGTAGTAGGCGAGGATTTCCTTCCCGGCCCTTTCGGCAATCAGGCGCAGGGCGGCGAGCAGGTCGTCGGAGTCTCGTTGGGTCACGGGTTGGGCTTTCTTCGGCAGTCGATCGTCGGGCCGGCCACCTTAGGGGCCGCCCTTGACCGGGCCAAGGCCGAAGTGACGCCTGTGGCGATCGGTCACAGCCGGATCTGTTCTAGGGATTCGCGGTCCGCATGTGGCGGGCACGCTGCACGCCGTGGGCCGTCATGGCGATCCCGAACACGGTGGGCAGGACCGCGGAGGCCAGGATGAAGTACTGAGGGTAGAACTGCGACCAGTTGGGGGCGGTCGCGGCCGGCGCGTAGAAGCCGAGGATCGCGAAGGTCAGGCTGGCCAGGGCGAGTCCACTGCCGACGAGAATCCAAAGCCCCGCCTCGATCCGGCGAATCGCTTCGGGGGGTTGCCGGATCAGGTAGGCATGGGGGCTGGTCGCCTGGTCCCGGGCGTCGCGCCGGAGCAGATCGAACCAGCAGAACAGAGCCAAGATGCTGCCGATCCCGATAATCGCGGCGAAGGCCAGGACGAAGGGCGTCATTTCCGGGCTGTTGACGTCGGTCCCGGCCTGCTTCATGGCGTCGATCAGGAACAGCGGCAGGTCATAGAAGCCGTGGTTCACGGTCGGCACCAGGAGCGCCAGAGCCCGATAGAGGCTGGCGCGCGCCGGCGCCAGGTGGGCCAGGCCCAGGAAGTAGCCCATCAACATGGCGTTGGTCACGTGGGACGGCACGGCGGTCATGGCCCTGGCCACGGCCGTTCGGGTCCAGTCGTCCGACTTCAGGAGGTAGAGCAGGTTCTCGAAGGTGGCGAAGCCGAGCGCCACGGCGACCGCCAGCACCAGCGCGTCGGCCGGCCGTTCGTAGTCTTCGTGCCTGATCGCGATCCAGTAGACGATCAGGAACTTGCAGGCTTCCTCGGGCAGGGCGGTGCCCAGAAAGGCGCGCGTGACCGCCTGCTCGATGGCCGGGGCTATGCTCCTGATCAGGGCGTCGAGCGGCAACTCCAGCATGATCGCCAGGATCGAGACCGCGGCGCCGAGAAGCACCGAACTCCAGACGATCTCGGTGCTCAGGTGATAGTCCTGCCGGGCATTGAAATAGAGCAGAAGGAGCAGGCCCGGGATCACGGCGGCGAAGGGTATGGCGAGGTTCACGTCCGATTCCCCGTCATTCCGCCGGATCCGCCCGCAGGCGAACGTCGACGACGTAGCGCCCGGCGCTCCGGTCGTACCACAGGATGTCGTATTCGATCGCGACGCTCGCGCCGCCGCGCCGCAGGTGCGCCTGGCAGAAGCGGCTGGCGCCGTTGCCGGATGAGCGGACCTGGCGCGGCTGATCGAGGATCAGGGCGCCCGCCGGAAGGCCGATGGCCTCCGCGTTCTCCAAGCTGATGCCGATCACGACCTCGCGGATCGTCGCGGCCTGGCACTGGGGCAGGCGGTTCGGGAAGTTCTCGTAGGCGATCAGGCCCAGGGTGGCGAGCATCATGGCCGCGCCAATTATGGCGCCGGGCTTGGAGACGCCGCCGGCGCGGCGCAGGCGGTCGATCGAGTCCTGAGAAACCAGCCCCAGGTCGTTGATGTCGCGGGTCTTGGTTTCGGCCCGCTCGACCACCAGGGCCTTGCCGGTCAGACCGATCACCAGGCCGAGCACGAGGGTGATGTTGAACCCGAAGTCGATCATCGAGTCGATCAGGACCGACAGCAGGATGAGCGCCGCGCCGACCGCCCAGAGCTTGCGGTAGAACAGCCAGGGAACCGGAAAGAGCGCACCCCACCAGGTCCAGGACCAGACGTAGGGGTAGCCGCTGCTCCTCAGGCGTTCCCAGTAGGTAACGTAGGGCTGGCCGTTCGGCCCGAGATAGAGCTGGAGGTCTTCCCCGCCGAAGGTTCGGCGCACGGTCTTGCCGGCGGGCGAGGGTGCTTGGGACATGACCGGGCCGCTTGGTGGAGGAACGGCGGCCCTCGGCGGCGGGCCCGCGCCGGGGCCGGCCGCGGGACCGGAGACGCGCCAGTCTAGCCGTGAGTTCCTTAACCCTCTGTTGACCGCGTTTCGCCCTCGCCCGGCACCTGAATCCGATTGAACCCGGATCAGCTCTGCTCTAGGGGCGCTCGGACAAAGCGGCGGCCGTCTTCATGACAGCCGCCGAGGTGGCACCAACAGGGAGGATTATCCGCTCAGTCGAAGGCCTCGTCCCAGCTTCCCCGGGTCGCCGCCTTCGAGTACTCGGTGGCCCGGTTCTCGAAGAAATTGGTGTGCTCGACGCCGTTGAGGATCGCGTCGAGCCAGGGCAGGGGGTTGCGCTCGACCCGGTAGATCGGTTGCAGGCCGATCTGACCGAGCCGGCGGTCGGCGATGTAGCGCAGGTAGGCCTTGACGTCGGCCGCCGAGAGCCCCTCGACAGCGCCCAGTTCGAAGGCGAGGTCGACGAAGGCGTCCTCGTGGGTGACGATGATCTCGCAGGCCTTGTAGAGCTCGTGCTCCAGCTCGGGGGTCCAGATCTCCGGGTGCTCGCCGATGAAGGTGCGGAACAGGCGAATGATCGACTGGGTGTGCAGGGTCTCGTCGCGCACCGACCAGGAGACGATCTGCCCCATGCCCTTCATCTTGTTGAAGCGCGGGAAGTTGAGCAGGATCGCGAAGCTGGCGAAGAGTTGCAGGCCCTCGGTGAAGGCGCCGAAGACGGCCAGCGTCCTGGCGATGTCGGCCTTGGTCTCGGTGCCGAAGGTCTGCAGATAATCGTACTTGTCCTTCATCGCCTTGTAGCGCAGGAAGGCGGAATACTCGGCCTCGGGCATGCCGATCGTGTCGAGCAGGTGCGAATAGGCGGCAATATGCACCGTCTCCATGTTGGAGAAGGCCGCCAGCATCATCTGCACCTCGGTAGGCTGGAACACCTGCGCGTAGTGCTTCATGTAGCAGTTGTTCACTTCCACGTCCGACTGGGTGAAGAAGCGGAAGATCTGGGTCAGGAGGTTGCGTTCACCGTCGGTGAGCTTGCGGCTCCAGTCCTTCACGTCGTCGGCGAGCGGCACCTCCTCGGGCAGCCAGTGGAGCCGCTGCTGGGTCAGCCAGGCGTCGTAGGCCCAGGGATAGCGGAACGGCTTGTAGACCGGGTTGGCGTCCAACAGGGACATGCGCTGACAGCCCTCTCAATCTTCCGGCCGCGCGTTGCCGCGGCGTCGGTGTTTCCCTTCGGGCGGGGCGGGCTTCCTCCTGAAGCCCGGCCCCTCGGCAAGCCCGCCTACTGACAGGCGAGGCATTCCTCGTAGTCGATTTTTCCGTCTTCCGGCTCGGTCTCCGAAGGCCGGTCAGCGCCGTTGACCCGGCCGACCAGGGGCACGGCCCGCACGCCCGGTCCGGCGGCCGCCGCGGCGCCCGATTCGGCGCGCTGGATCGACTTGGACCGGCAGTAGTAGAGGCTCTTGACCCCCTTCTTCCAGGCCTGGAAGTGGAGCTGATGCAGGTCGCGCTTGTGCACGTCGGCCGGCAGGAAGAGGTTGAGGGACTGGGATTGGCAGATCATCGGGGAGCGGTCGCCGGCCAGTTCGATGATCCAGCGCTGGTCGATCTCGAAGGCGGTCTTGAAGACGGCCTTCTCCTCGTCGCTCAGAAAGTCGAGGTGCTGGACCGAGCCCTCGTTGACCGTGATCGAGGACCAGGTCTCCTCGTCGTCGCGGCCCTTCTCCGCCAGCAGCCGCTTCAGGTACTTGTTCCGCACGTTGAACGAGCCGGACAGGGTCTTGTGGGTGAAGGAGTTCGCCGCCACCGGCTCGATCCCCGGCGAGGCGCCGCCGCAGATGATCGAGATCGAGGCCGTCGGCGCCACGGCCATCTTGTTCGAGAAGCGCTCGGCGATGCCGAAGTCGGCCGCGTCGGGGCAGGCGCCGCGCTCGGCTGCCAGCTTGCGCGAGGCGGCGTCGGCGGCTTCGCGAACGTGCTTGAAGATGTTGCGGTTCCAGGCCTTGGCCATGGCGCTTTCGAGCGGCAGGCCGCCCGCCTGCAGGAAGGAATGGAACCCCATGACGCCGAGGCCGACCGAGCGTTCGCGCGCGGCCGAATAACGTGCCCGCGCCATGGAGTCTGGCGCCTTGCCGATGAAGTCCTCGAGCACGTTGTCGAGAAAGCGCATCACGTCCTCGATGAAATGCGGCTCGTCGCGCCACTCGAAAAAGGTCTCGAGGTTGAGGGAGGAGAGGCAGCACACGGCGGTGCGCTCCTCGCCGTGCTGGTCCGGCCCGGTCGGCAGCGTGATCTCGCTGCAGAGATTCGACATCTTGACGCTGAGGCCGGCCAGCTTCTGGTGCTCCGGGATCGCCCGGTTCACGTGATCGCCGTAGATCAGGTAGGGCTCGCCGGTCTCGATCCGCGACGTGAGGATGCGGATCCACAGCGCCCGGGCCTTGATCGTCTTGACGATGCTGCCGTCCTTCGGGCTGGTCAGTTTCCAATCGCCGTCGCTCTCGACCGCGCGCATGAAGTCGTCGGGAATGACCACGCCATGGTGCAGGTTGAGCGCCTTGCGGTTGGGGTCGCCGCCGGTTGGGCGGCGTAGCTCGACGAACTCTTCTACTTCGGGATGGGACACAGGGAGGTATACGGCCGCCGAGCCACGCCGTAGGGAACCCTGGCTGATCGCCAGGGTGAGGGAATCCATCACGCGGATGAAGGGGATCACGCCGGAGGTCTTGCCGTTCAGGCCGACCTTCTCGCCGATCGAGCGCAGGTTGCCCCAATAGCTGCCGATTCCGCCACCGCGGGCCGCCAGCCAGACGTTCTCGTTCCACAGACCGACGATCCCGTCCAGGGAATCGCCCGCCTCGTTGAGGAAGCAGGATATCGGCAGGCCGCGCGCAGTGCCGCCGTTCGACAGCACGGGCGTCGCCGGCATAAACCAGAGATTGGAAATGTAGTCGTAGAGCCGCTGGGCATGGGCCGTGTCGTCGGCGAAGTGGGCCGCGACCCTGGCGAAGAGGTCCTGGTAGGACTCGCCGGGAAGCAGGTAGCGGTCGGCCAGGGTCGCCTTGCCGAAGGCGGTCAGCTTGTCGTCGCGGCTGCGGTCGAGACGGACGCGCACCCCGCGCTCGTTCTGGAAGGTGTCGCGGATCTCCTCGCGATGCAGGGCGTCCGCGCGGTCCAGCAGATCGGCGCCGGCGGCCAGGGCTTCGGCCGCGCGCAGGGCCTCGTCGAGCGGTTCGGCAAACGGTCCCATCGGCCCGTCGGTCGAGTTGTCAACAGGCCGATCGTCTCTCGCCAGCTCGCCATTGGTACCGGAAACCGCCAAAGCATCCATAGATGTCGCCCCTGTGGTCCACAGCTGTGGACTGGATCATATGTGCACAATATCTAGTGCATGTTCGGTCTGTAACCACCAAACCTAGATCGAATGACTGTTTGGTGTCACCGTGAACAAAACCAGAACATTAGAATATTCTGTGGATGCCGTTCCGGCAAGAGGGGAGTCGTGAACCGCGTTCCGGAGAGGCCGCTCTCGGCTTCAGAACTCCAGGACGGCTCGGGTCGCCGGGCCGACGATGCCGTCCGCCGTCAGGCCGTGGCGCTCCTGGAACGTCTTCACGGCCATCTCCGTGCCGGGCCCGAACTCACCGTCGACCTCGATGTCGAGTCCGGGATCCGCGTCGGCCAGCTTGCCTTGAAGCGCCGCGACGTCGGCACCCTGGAGGTGGGTCCGCCTCAAGCGCAGCAAGCGCATTTCGGCCACCTCGGCCGAGACGCGGATCGGCGGTTCGACGGAAAGGATCGACTCGTCCAGCCGGTGACCGCGCACGGAGATCGGCAGTTCGAGTGCCCAGTTCCCATCGGCGATCAGTCCGTTCAGGGCGTCCATCCGGTAGACCGTCCGGTTCAGGATCGTGATCGAGTGATTGGCGAGCCAGTCACGCCGGATGCCGAGGTAGTGCCCGATCCAGTTCCGCTCGCCGATCTCCCGCAGCGGGCCGTGCCGCTCGCTGGTCCGATCGCGCAAACTGTGCCACGAGCCGTGAATCCGGCTGTCGTAGACGACGGACGTGCCCAGCGCAGACTCGACGCCGATAAAGTCGGCTGATTTCAGCGTCGGTTCCCAATAGACCCGGTCGAAGAAGCCGTCCTGGACCGTGCGCATGACCGGATCGTCGCCGGCGCGTTCCAGGAGGTCGCGCAAGACCGAATCGTGATCCAGCGTCAGGTCGCCGTCCGCCAGGCGCTCGAGATAGGGTGACAGCTCCGTCGCGAGCGCGGCGTCGGGCGCTTCGCTATAGGCCTTGACCAGCAGGTAGAGGTTGCCGCTCGCCAGCGTGGTCTGCGAGCGCCCGTAGGTCAGGTGCCCCGGATCGCCCGGCAGGAGCGTCACCTTGCCGTAGTCGCCAAGGACCTGCCCGGTCTCGAAGATGTTGACGACCGCCATGGCGGTCTTCTTCTGCAGCTCGCTCAGCATGGGCCTGGCTCCCGCTATGCCTTCGTCATTGCGTGTCCGGCGATCTTGCACCTCATCGGGAGGAGAATTCTCTTCGACACGCTAAGCATCGGCGAGGTCAACCGACGTTGCCAGGCGGTAGCCCAGCTCCCGATAGGCTTCGAACTGGGGTTCGTCGAAGAACTGGTCGGCGGTCGACTGGTCGGGGAAGGAAGGGTTCGCACTCTTGTAGCCGTAGATGTCGGCCGGCAGGTTCTTGGTCAGCGTCGACTTGATGTAGACGATCTTGCCGATCACTCCTTTGCTATCCGCGTCTTTCGGTGGGTAGTGGATGCTTCCGATCGCGAAGCCGCGTGCGGCCATGGGATACTTCTTGCAGAATGCTTCGTCGCTTGCCGAGCTCGTGTCCACCGGCGTGGAGCCTGGGAGGATACCCGTGAGATCGGTAGCGGATTTCGAGAACCTTATGTTGACGCCGAAGTCGACGCGCACCCGCTCGACCAGGGTGCCGAAGTCCGAGAAGGTGAAATCGGGATCCGCGGTCCCGTCGGAAATCACGATGAACTTGACCCGTCGGCGGATCAGTTCGTAGAGGCCGACGTTGTCGAAGTGGCCGCCATCGGTCAGCTCCACGAAGAGACCGTCCTCGACGAACCCCTTGCCGCGAAGCCCCTTGAACCCCGGCCAGAAATAATTGGGCGGCGGCAGGTACCTGCCTTCGTTCCGGGGATTGGGCGCCCAGAAGCCGAGTCGGATATTGAGCAGCGTCATCAGGAAGGAAACCGTGCGGCTGCGGGTCAGACCTTTTCCGGCAGCACCTGTGTCTGGATTGATCGCTGCCCCCGAGATGGCCATCGCGGTCGGCAGCGTCATGCCGCTGCTGAAGGGACCCTTCATATAGTTGTCGGTGCTCCGCCATCCGGTGGCATGGCTGCCGCAGTACAGCGGCGAAAGAATGAAGTTATCGCCGCCCCGACCCCGGTACTTGGCCTCTACGGCATCGATCAGGACGACATTGGTATTGATCAGGTGGTAAGGCCCGTGCGCTGCGTTTCCGGTGAGGTCCTCCAGCAAGGTCTCATTCGCCTCGCTTGCCGGAAACCACCGGTTTACCCGCACCGCCTTGTCATTGGGCAGGAAGGCTTCCATCAGGCGGTCCCGGTACATGCGGTGCAGCGAGATGTAGTTGAGGTTCACGATCACGCCCACGATGACCGCGTAGAGGGCCAACGCGATCCAATAGTGCGCCGGCAGCCCGGCCAGGATGTTCGCCAGGTAGAAGGACAGCAGAAGGAAACCGTAAATCAGCAGGGCCGCGGCGGCGAGTGCGATCAGGCCAGAGGGAGGCTTCGCGGGTGCCTTGCCTGGCTCTGTCTTCTTCCTCGGCGCCGTCTTTCGCAGGAATTCCAGGAAGGCGCCGGCGAATCCGATGAGGACGGAGATCGCACCGACGAGACCCGACAACCAGTGGCCGGAAGGTTCGCCGTTCGGCGACCCCGATCGCAGGTAGATGCCTGTCTGCTTTTCTCCGATGGTCAGCGGTTCGCTCAGGGCCAGGTCTTCGGCACCGGCCGTCGATACCTGCTGGTCCAGGAGGCCGCTCACCACGGGCAAGGATCCGATCAGCGCGAAGAAGACGACCAGCGCCAAGAGCCAGCCCATGGTGCGTTGCGCCCAAATTCTGGCGCGGTAGCGGTGCGGAAAAAAACGCGGTCGCGCGAAGGTGAACAGCGAGTAGATCACGCAGGCTGCCAGGAACACCAAGATGAGCCCCAGGGCGACCCAAAGGTAGACCGTCAGATCGACGAGCCTCTGATGATCCCCGACCGTCTCGAGCCAACTCGAGTGGGGAACCTCCGCCCCGATCCGATCGAGCAGAAGGACCGCGAGGATCAGGAGCGGGAGATAGACCGAGAACGAAAGAAAAATGCTCCTTATGGCCACGGCGATGAGGGAAATGAAATTGAGGCTGCTGGTCGGAACCAGATAATTCCCGTGCTGCCGGAGGTAGTTCAGGATGGCGTCGCGAATCTTGATGGCTGCCGGGTCGTCGACATTCCGGATGCTCTTGAACTGGTCGCCGATGAGCAGCCCACCGCGCGGCATGGTGGCCTCGTCCGGCGGCTCTTTGAACAGGAGCCAGGACAAGGTCGAGCCAATGTAGCCGCCACCCGAGACCGTGGAGAGATAGTCGATTGGCGGCCACTTTTCTGTCTCGGCCTTGGTCGTATTCTTGTCCTGCCAGCCCAAGGCCTGGAGCACGCCGAGCGCGAAGGAGGCCGAGCGGATTCCGCCGCCAGAGAGCGCCAGCCCACAGAGGTTGTCGCGCCGCTCTTCGGCCTCCTTATCGCTGTAGCCGCGCTGCTTTGCGATTGCTCGCCATTCGGCGTCGAGGAAAGCCTGCTCCTCGGCGCGCTTGAAGTAGCTGGTCATAGCTCGCCCCGTGTCGTTCGCTGAAGCCCCGACCCGGTCCGGGTCCGTGCACGACCGGCGTTCCACCGACCATTATCGGCGGCGGGCGGTCGGCGGCGGACCGATCGGTTGCGGTCGGGCCGGCCGCGATTGCCTGTCGGGCGCCCTCGCAGGCCTAGCCTACTTGATTCTCGGCTGCGACCCTAGGTCGAAGCGACCCGGCGCGTTGTGCGTTTTGCCACGAGCCTCCGCAAGTCACCGGCCGCCGCGCCCGCGCGGCGTGCCGCGTGCTCCATTATCCCCTTTCCACGAATGGTTTATTCTGCCCGGGTTCTCGCCTAGTTTCAGATAATCTTTGGGTTGCATGGGCTCGGAACCGCCGGGCTTTCGGGCGTGGCGGCGGGAGGTGGAAATGGCCAAGTTGTCGACAATCCTCGCGGTACTCGTCTTCGCACTCCAAGCCGGATGGGCCCAGGCGGCCCAGCCGCTGGTCGATGTCGATTGGGTCAGGGCCAATGGCGACCGGCCGGAGGTCGTCATCCTCGACGTCCGCAACAAGATCGACGGCGGATCCCGCAAGGTCTTCGAGGCCGGGCACATCCCGGGGGCCGTCTACAGCGACTACCTGAAGGACGGCTGGCGCGCCAAGGTCGATGGCGTGCCGGGCCAGCTCCCGCCGGTGGACAAGCTGGAATCTTTGATCGGCGGGCTGGGGATCGGCAACGACAGCCACGTCGTGGTGGTCGCGGCCGGGGCCAGCGCGCTCGACATGGGCAGCGCCACGCGGGTCTACTGGACCTTCAAGGTGCTCGGGCACGACGAAGTCTCGGTCCTGAACGGCGGCTACAAGGCCTGGGTGGCCTCGGCCAAGAATCCGGTCGAGCGGGGCTGGAACGAACCGGCGCCGAAGGTCTTCAAGGCGTCGCTGCGCCGCGAGATGCTGGCCGACCGCGAGTCGGTCAAGGCCGCGATGGAAGCGGGCACGCCGCTGATCGATTTCCGGCCGCCGGACCAGTTCAACGGCGAGAAGGCGCACAAGGCTTCGAAGCGGCCGGGCACCATCCCCGGCGCGGTCAACTTGCCCGAAAGCAAGCTTACGCGCGGCGGCGGTTACTTCGTCGGGTCGGACCAGGTCGAAGAGCTCCTGGCCGAGATCGGCCTGAGCGGCGAGGGCGAGCAGATCAGTTTCTGCAATACCGGACACTGGGCTTCCCTCGGCTGGTTCGCGGCGAGCGAAATCGGCGGCAACAAGTCGGTCAGGCTCTACGACGGCTCCATGGTCGACTGGAGCGCGCAGAAGGACCTGCCGATCGAGGTCAAGAGCCGATAGTTCGGCAGCGGCGGCTCCGCTCATGGCGCTGACAGAAAGCCTCGAGAAGACGCTCGGCATCCGCCAGCCGGATTTCCGCGGGCCCAACGGCTGGATCATAGTCGTGGCGGGCATCCTGCTCGCGGGCGGCGCGCTTGCGCTGGCCGACTCTTTCGCCTGGCGGCAAGCCGCGCTCTACCTGCTGGGCGGCGCGCTCGGCGTGGTGCTCTATCACGCCGCCTTCGGCTTCGCCTCCAGCTGGCGGCGCTTCCTCGCCGAGGGCCGGGGCGAGGGGCTGCGCGCCCAGCTGCTCATGCTGGCGCTGGCGAGCCTTGTCTTCTTTCCCGTGCTCGAGCAAGGCAACTTCTTCGGCCGGCCGGTCGGCGGGGCCGTGGCTCCCTTCGGCTGGTCCGTCGCGGTCGGCGCCTTCCTCTTCGGCGTCGGCATGCAGCTCGGCGGCGCCTGCGCCTCGGGCACGCTCTATACCGTGGGCGGCGGGTCGACCCGCATGGTCATCACCCTGGTCTTCTTCATGGCGGGCGCCGTGATCGGCACGGCGCACCTGCCCTGGTGGCTCGAGCTGCCGCGCCAGACTATCTCGCTGCGGCAGGAGCTGGGGCTGGCGGGCGGGCTCGCGTTGCAGATCGGCGTGTTCGCCCTGCTCGCGTTGGCGACGGTGGTCGTCGAACGGCGTCGTCACGGCCGGCTTGCGGAGCAGGACGGCGGCGCCCCGGTCACCTGGCGGCGTCTGTGGCAAGGCCCCTGGCCCTTGATCTGGGGCGGCGTGCTTCTGGCGCTGCTCAACGTGGCGACCCTGGCGCTGGCCGGCCATCCCTGGTCCGTCGTCTTCGGCTACACGCTGTGGGGCGCCAAGGCCGCCGCCGCGCTCGGCGTCGACGTCGCATCCTGGGAGTTCTGGACCTGGCCCTTCCCGAGCAGGGCGCTGGCCGGAAGCCTCTTCGCCAACACGACCTCGGTGATGAACTTCGGCATCATGGCCGGCGCCCTGCTCGCCGCCGGGTTGGCCGGGCGCTTCGCGCCTGGTCTGAGGCTCGGCGCCGGCCCGGCCCTGGCCGCCGTGATCGGCGGTCTCCTGATGGGTTACGGCGCGCGTCTCGCCTTCGGCTGCAATATCGGCGCGTTCTTTTCCGGCGTGGCCTCGGGCAGCCTCCACGGCTGGCTCTGGTTCGTCGCCGCCCTGTTCGGCACCTATGCGGGGTTCCGCTTGCGGCCCCTCTTCGCCCTCGAGCAAGCCCGGTGAGTCTGCACCAGCAAATCGGGATCGAGCGGAGCGGGGCCGCCCGCGCCTGATCGAACGCCGTGGCAAGCGAGCGCTCCCGCTGTCGCGATTTGTCGAGGCATCGCCGCAATTCCGGTTCGCGGCGGGACCGGGAACGTGCTACGAATCCTCCCCGATAAAAAAAGACCGGCCTCGCGAGATCCAGGATGGACGGAAAGCGGCCGGCTCGGACAGGGGGTTGCCGGGGCGCCGAACCGGCAATGTGGAGCGCGTAACACGGCAGCGCTCCTCTCTCGCCCCCGACCTTGAGTCTCGGCGCAGGGGGCTGCTTGTGATTCTCCGGAACGACAAACAGCGACAAGGCACGCCTCGCGTCTGACGACGCGGGGGTCGGCCGCGCGCCCGGATCGCGCGCTGGAACGGGAGGGAAGGCAAAGTGCAGAACGACATGTCCGACAAGATTGCGAGCAAGGGGCTCTGGAAAGGGCTGCACCCGGCGATGGGCATCGCCTCGAAGGGCATGGTCGCGGCCTTCGTCGTCTTTACCGCCCTCAACGTGGAGTTCGCCAACTCGATCTACTCCGCCGTGCGCGGTTGGATCGAGTCGGCGCTGAACTGGTACTACATCAGCGCGCTCGTCGTGATGCTCTTCGTCTGCTTCTACCTGATGTTCAGCAAGTTCGGCTCGATCAAGCTGGGCGACGACGACAGCAAGCCCGAGTTCAGCAACTTCTCCTGGTTCGCCATGCTGTTCTCGGCCGGCGTGGGCATCGGCCTGCTGTTCTTCGGCATCGCCGAACCGATGTTCTACTTCGACAACACCCAGCCCTGGGGCTACCCCAACAACCCCTTCGCTGATCACGAGATGATCACCGAGATGGATACCGATCGCGCGGTCCTGGCGATGCGCGTGACCTATTTCCACTGGGGATTCCACGGCTGGGCCGTCTACGTGATGATCGGGCTCTGCCTGGCCTATTTCGGCTTCCGCAAGAAGCTGCCGCTGACCCTCCGCTCGGCGCTCTATCCGGTCATCGGCGACCGGATCTACGGCCCGATCGGCCACGCCGTGGACCTCCTGGCGGTCTTCGGCACGGTGTTCGGCGTCGCCACGTCGCTCGGCCTCGGCGTCAGCCAGATGGCAACCGGACTCAATCACCTGTTCGGCGTCGATCCGGGGACGACAACCCAGATCATCCTGATCGTGATCATCTCGATCGTCGCGACCTTCTCCGCCGTCTCCGGCGTCGGCAAGGGGATCCGCATCATCTCGGAATGGAACATTTGGCTCAGTGTCGTTCTGCTCGCCTTCTTCCTGTTCGGCGGACCGACCAAGTGGCTGCTGGGTTTCTTCGTCACCACGGTGGGCGACTATCTCTGGAACGTGATCCCCATGGGCTTCCAGACCTTCAACGATCCGGCCGACGCCGCCTGGCAGGGCGGCTGGACGATCTTCTACTGGGGCTGGTGGATCTCCTGGGCGCCCTTCGTCGGCATGTTCATCGCCCGTATCAGCCGCGGCCGGACGATCCGCGAGTTCATGGTCGGCGTGATGTTCGTGCCGACCACGATCGCCTTCTTCTGGCTCTGCATCTTCGGCGGCACCGCGATCCACGCCGAGCTCACTGCTACGGGTGGCGTGGGCACGGCCGGCGTCGCCCAGCTGATCCGCGACTGGAACCTGCCGGCGGCGCTCTACGGCACGATCGACCTGGTCACCGACATGGCCTGGCTGAACTGGATGATGGCGGCCCTGGCCACCTTCCTGCTGGCGACCTGGTTCATCACCTCGTCGGACTCCGGCACCCTGGTCATCACCACCATGCTCAGCATGGGCGACGACAACCCGCCGCAGCGTTTCCGCATCGTCTGGGGTCTCGGCGAGGGTTTCGTGGCGGCGGTGCTGCTGATGGCCGGCGGCCTCAAAGCCCTGCAGACGGCTTCGATTGCGGCGGCCTTGCCGGTCAGCGTGATCATGCTTCTCATGGCTTACGGCATCGTGAAGTCGCTGCACGAAGACCCGAGCGCCGTGGCCGCGCCGACGACCGATAGGGCGCCCGACGGCACCAGCTTGGCCGGAGAGTTGCGGGCGTGAACGCGGGGAGCATGCCAAACAGACGGTATCTCGAGGGAGGCAGGAACATGAAGTCGTTCAAGAGAACGGTGCTGCTCGGCTTGGCGGCCAGTCTGCTGGTGCCGAGCGCCGTCTGGGCGCAGAACGGGCCCCAGAAGGAGCTGACCGTCGTTTCCTGGGGCGGCAGCTACACCAGGAGCCAGATGCTGGCCTACGTGAAGCCCTACCGCGAGCAGCGCGGCGAGTGGGTGGCCATGCTCACCTACGGAGGCGGTCTGGACGAGATCCGCGAGCAGCGCGACACCGAGAACGTGGTCTGGGACGTGGTGGATTTCGAGCAGTCCGACCTGATCAGGGCGTGCCGCGAGGGGCTGCTGGAGAAGATCGATCACGGCAGCCTGCCGCCCGGCGACGACGGCACGCCGGCGAGCGAGGACTTCATCCCCGGGGCGTTCACGGAGTGCGGCGTGGGCCAGACCGTGTGGTCCACGGTCGTCGCCTACGACCAGGAGGCCGTCGGCGCGAACCCGCCCAGCAAGCTCACCGATTTCTTCGACCTGAGGAAGTACCCCGGCAAGCGGGGCCTCAGGCGCGACCCCCGGGTCGTCATGGAGTGGGCCCTGATGGCCGACGGCGTGGCGCCGGACCAGGTCTACGCGACCCTGGACACCGAAGCGGGGCAGGAACGGGCCTTCGCCGTGCTCGACAAGATCAAGGGCAACATCGTCTGGTGGCAGGACGGCTCGGAGCCTGCCGCGCTGCTCGACTCCGGCGCCGTGGTGATGACCTCGGTCTGGAACGGGCGGCTCTACCGGCCGGTCGTCGAGCAGGGCAAGGCTTTCGCCATCGTCTGGGACGGCCAGATCTGGGACATCGATTCCTGGGGCATCCCCAAGGGCAGCCCCAATCTCGAGAAGGCCCTGGATTTCATCAAGTTCTCCACCGGCTCGCGGCGCCTCGCCGACCAGGCGAAGCACATCCCCTACGGCCCCGCCCGTCGCTCCGCGATGGCTCTGGTGCCCGCCGAGACCAAGCCCTTGCTGCCCACCGCCGAGGAGAACATGATGCGGGCGCTGCAGACCGACGCCGACTGGTGGGCCGGCCGCCAGGTCGCCCTCGCGGCCAAGTTCGAGGAATGGCTGGCCAGCGGCGGGCGCGGTCTCTCGGGAACCGCCCGCTGAGGGCCAGCTTGAGAGGGAGAGGGGAGCGTGAGCGTCTCGGTTCAGGAGCAGGCCATCATTCGCAGTCTCGAGCCGCTGTTCGAGGAGGCCGAGGCCAAGGGCCTATGGTTCTTCCACGAATCCAGCGAAGCCGGGGAGGTCTGGTGCTCGCCCGAGTACCTGAAGCTGGAGCAGTCGCGCGGCCGGCTTGTCTGGGCGCCTGAGCATTGGGAGCTCAGAAGCCCCACGGGCTACCTCAAGACCCTGCGGGTGAAGACGGAGCAACAGGTGGCCGAGTTCAACGAGCTGGCCGCCCGCTTCGGCCTGGAAAAGCGCCTCACGCTGGGCGAGACCATGGCCGAGAAGGGCTGACGGACGCGCTTTCGGCCCAACGGTCCATGCTTTGTGGTATTATGATACCGCATATCTAAGCTATCGTGCTTCCTTCCCTTTTTGGGATTGACACTTCCCTGGCGCTCTCCTAAAACCCGCGCGCTTCGTGTTCCGCCGGAGGAAGCGGGGCGACCGCCACCACGGGATTGCATGTCATGAAAACCTATACGGCGAAGCCGTCGGACATCGAGAAGAAGTGGATCCTGATCGACGCCGAGGACGTCGTTCTGGGCCGCTTGGCCAGCCAGGTCGCCAACATCCTGCGCGGCAAGCACAAGACCAGCTTCACCCCGCACATGGACTGCGGCGACAACGTCATCGTCGTCAACGCCGGGAAGGTCAAGCTGACCGGCAAGAAGGCGGCCGACAAGGTCTACTACTGGCATACCGGCTACCCCGGCGGCATCAAGCAGCGCACCGCCGGTCAGATCCTCGGCGGGCGCTTTCCGGAGCGGGTCGTCATAAAGGCCGTGGAGCGCATGGTGCCGCGGGGGCCGCTCGGCCGGCGGCAGATGAAGAACCTCCGGGTCTATGCCGGTCCCGAGCACAACCACGAGGCCCAGCAGCCCGTGACACTCGACCTCGGGGCCAAGAACCCGAAGAACAAGAGGAGCGCCTGATCCATGGCCGAGGAATCGCAGACCATCACGGACCTCAGCGAGCTGGGCGCCGCGGCGGGCGTCGAGGCGCCGGCGCCGGTCACCGAGCCGAAGCTCGACGCTCAGGGCCGGGCCTACGCCACGGGCAAGCGCAAGAACGCCGTCGCGCGGGTCTGGATCAAGCCGGGCAGCGGCCGGGTCCAGATCAACGGGCGCGACGCCGAGACCTACTTCGCCCGCCCCGTGCTGCGCATGATCATCAACCAGCCCTTCGACGCGGTGAACCGCAAGGACCAGTTCGACGTCATGTCCACGGTGACCGGCGGCGGCCTCTCCGGCCAGGCCGGCGCGGTGCGCCACGGTATCTCAAAGGCGCTGACCCATTTCGAGCCGGAGCTCCGCCCGGTGCTCAAGCAGGGCGGCTTCCTGACCCGCGACTCCCGCGTGGTCGAGCGCAAGAAGTACGGCAAGCGCAAGGCGCGCCGAAGCTTCCAGTTCTCGAAACGCTGATCCGGCACCCGGGGCAGAATGCTACAGACGGGCCGCTGGTTTCAGCGGCCCGTTTTCTTTTTGCCGGAAACCCGCATCATGCCTTAAGGAGTGGAGACTCGCGATGAGCCAGGCTAACGGAAAGATCAAGGTCGGCGTCTTGGGCGCCTCGGGTTACACCGGGGCGGACTTGGTGCGCCTGCTCGCGGCGCACCCGGCCACCGAGCTCCGCCTGCTGACCGCCAACGCCCACGCCGGGAAGCCCATGGCCCAGGTCTATCCCCACCTTGGCGGCCTCGACCTGCCCGACCTGATCAAGGTCGAAGACGCCGACTGGGACGCCGTCGACGTCGCCTTCTGCGGCCTGCCGCACGGCACGACCCAGGAGATCATCGCCGGGTTGCCCGCCGCCTTGAAGGTGGTCGACCTCTCGGCCGACTTCCGGCTGACCGACGCCGCGACCTATGCCCAGTGGTACGGCCACGAGCACCGGGCGCTGCACCTCCAGGAGGAGGCCGTCTACGGCCTCACCGAGCACCGGCGCGGCGAGGTTAAGGACGCCCGGCTGGTCGCCTGTCCCGGGTGCTATCCCACGGCGGCGCTGCTGTTGCTGCTGCCGCTCGTCGCCGAGGGCCTGATCTCGAACGAGGACATCATCATCGACGCCAAGTCCGGCGTTACCGGTGCCGGGCGCAGCGTCAAGGAGGCCAACCTCTTCGCCGAGATCGCCGAGGGCATCCACCCCTACGCCGTTGCCGCCCACCGCCACGCCCCCGAGATCGAGCAGGAGCTGTCGGCGGTCTCCGGCGCTCCGATCCTGGTCAACTTCACGCCCCACCTCATGCCGATGAACCGGGGCGAGCTGCTGACCACCTACGTGCGCCTGGCCGAAGGGGCCAGCGTCGAGGCGCTGCGCGCCGCGCTCGGCGCGCGCTACGACCCGGAGCCCTTCGTACGGGTCGTGCCCCAGGGCGCCGTCCCGGCGAGCCGCCACGTGCGCGGCTCCAACTTCTGCCTGCTCGGCGTCTTCCCCGACCGGATCCCGGGCCGCGCCATCCTGGTCTCGACCCTGGACAACCTGGTCAAGGGCTCGAGCGGCCAGGCGATCCAGAACATGAACGTCATGTTCGGCCTCGAGGAGACCCTGGGCCTGGAGCAGCAGCCGCTTTTCCCATAGTTTGGGCTGAGCTTGACCCCGACCGGAGGCAAGCGGGCCCAAGAGATCGGAGAAGCGTCATGTCTGGCATCATCCGCCCCTTCCGGGGTCTCATGCCGAAGATCGCGCCGGATGCCTTCATCGCCGAGACGGCGGTGATCATCGGCGACGTGGAGATCGGGCCCGGCGCCTCGATCTGGTACGGCTGCATCCTGCGCGGCGACGTCAACCGCATCCGTATCGGCCGGGATACCAATATCCAGGACGGCACGATCATCCACTGCAACCACGATCCGGAGGGCGACTACCGCGAGACCGGCGGCGGTGAACCCACCTTCATCGGCGACAACGTGACCGTGGGCCACTTGGCCCTGCTGCACGCCTGCACCGTGGAGGACGGCGGCTTCATCGGCATGCGGGCGGCGGTGCTCGACCGGGCCGTGGTCGAGAGCGGGGCCATGGTGGCGGCCGGCGCCCTGGTCTCGCCGGGCAAGCGGGTGCCGACAGGCGAGCTCTGGGCCGGCAATCCGGCCCGCTATCTGCGCGACGTGCGCGACCGGGAGCGGGGCTACATGAGCCATATCCCGGATCATTACAGGGAGCTGGCGGAGGTCTACCGGGAGTCCAAGACCGCCGCGGAATAGACGGTGCTCCTCAAGTATAGAATTTATTTAAAATGCGCGCTGCCCTAAGGTTCTCATGTATTCCGTAGTAGTATTGAAGTCATAAACCGAATATTCATAGACCACTACAATAATGGGCCTATGACCGGGATAAATCCAGCTACGCCGAGCCAGCCGACGAACACGGGGGCACCCCCCGCGCCGCCGGCCAATGCCCCCGAGCAGAGGGACAGTCAGCAGCGCGCGGAAACCGCGCGCCCGGTGACGGCTCCCGACTCCAGCGAGCGCAGCAACGTCCAGGACCGCGACCGCACCGGCGGCCGCGCCGAGGACTCCGCGCCCAGCCGGGAGACCCGGGCTCCGGAAAGCTCGCAGCAGAGCGGAACCGCCCGCGAAGCGCGGGATTCCGAGGCCCGCTCCGAGGCCAGTGACCGCCAGGTGACCGAGCAGCGCGCCGAGCAGCGCAACGAGGTCAGCCAGCGCGGGCGTACGGTCGACCTCTTCGCCTGATCCCAGGTTTTCATTCCAGATTGCAGAAGAAAGCCAGATCGCATTCTGATGCTTTAATGGATCGCCTATAGCGAGTCCGTCACACCCGGCTCTGCTCTAGCAGGATGCTGAAACAGTGCCTCATCGTCACCATCACCCTTCGACAAGCTCAGGGTGAGGGCGAAATGTTTCAGGGGCTTACCCTCATCCGCGCGCAGCGCCGGTCTTCGCCCCCTGTCGAAGGATGACCGCGGTCAAGCGCTCAGTAGTTCTTCATCATCCTGCTAGGCCAGGCGTCCGATCGGGATGATCTCCTTGGAGTCCTCCCGATAGGGCGCGCCGTTCCAGTCGCCTAGCCAGGTGTCGACGGTCAAGCCGGCATCCCCGATCAAACGCGCCAGGGTCTCGCGGGACAGAAAGCGGATCCGGGACGACGCGCTGAAAGTCCCCCCGGTCTCGACAATCCTGTAGTGGGTTTCATAGGTGACGATCCCGGTCTCGGGGTCGAGGACGGCGTCGTTCCAGGCCTCCACGGGTCCCAAGTGCGGATCGGTAATGGCTCGTGCCGAGGTTTCCGGGGTCCAGGTGCGCCAGGCTTCGCACGCGGGATTCCGCGTATCGAAGATGAAGCGTCCGTCCGGGGCGAGGTGGCGGGCGATGGCCGAGAGGGCGGCCCGCTGGTCTGCTTCGGAAAGGAAGACCTGGAAGGCGTGCCCGGTCAGCAGGACCAGGTCGAAGCGCCGGCCGAGGACCAGGTCCTGGGCCTGCGCGTTGACCCAGGTGACCCGGTCGCCGCCCGGCCGCCGGCGGGCAACCGCCAGCATGGCCTCGGCGGGATCGACGCCGAAGACCTCGCGCGTGTCCGCCAGACGTGCGGCGAGCTGGCCCGTTCCGCAGCCGAGATCGAGCACCGAGGCCGCGGTCTCCGCGAGGCCCGCGCAGGTGTCGTGATCGGCGCCGCCCAGGCCGTTGTCGAGGTCATAGAACCGCGCCAGGTCGGGATCCTGGTACAGCAGATCCCTTTCGGTGTCCCGCGGCGCCATGGGGTTGTTCTAATGCAGTGGCCGGTCCTGGGCCCAGAGTAGGGGCGGAGAACGGCCATGTCAGCGGGCCAATCTCTAGGCGACCTGGCGGCTGGCACGATCGGCGGCATCGTCGAACACCGATACTCGCTCCGGGGGAAAGTGAATCGTCACCTGGGTTCCCATGCCGATTTCGCTGGTCACTTCCAGTGTGCCGCCGTGCAGCTCGATCAAGCTGTTGGTCAGGGGTAGACCGAGGCCGGAGCCCTCGAACTTGCGGGCGAGGTCCGAATCGACTTGCCCGAAGGTCGAGAGCGCTTCGGTAAGATCTTCGGGCGCGATGCCGATTCCCGTGTCGGTCACGGTCATGGCAAGACCGCCGTCCTCGGTCCGACCGCCGGATAGCGTGATCCGTCCGGAGTCGGGGGTGAACTTGATCGCATTGGACAGCAGGTTGAGCAGCATCTGCTTGGTCATGCGCTGATCGGCCCGGACCACGAGCGACGGTTCGTGCCATTCGAGTTGGATCTCGTGCCCCGCGGCCCTGGCGGGCTCGCGGACCAGGCGCAGGCAGGTATCGATCGCATCCTCGATCTGGAACTGCTCCTCGATCAGTTCCATCTGCCCGGTCTCGATCTTGGACACGTCCAGGATGTCGTTGATCACCGCGAGCAGGTGCTGGGCGCTGCTGAGGATGTCCTTGTTGTACTCGAGATACTGGGGCGCGCCCAGGGGACCGAACATCTGACCCTGCAGGATCTCCGAAAAGCCGATGATGGCATTGAGCGGCGTACGCAGCTCGTGGCTCATGTTGGCCAGGAAGTTGGTTTTGCTCCGGTTGGCCATTTCCGCCTGTTGCAGGGCGACGATAAGCTCGTTCTCCTGCCGTTTCAGTTCAGTGCAGTCGGAGAACACCGCGACCCGGCCGCCGTCAAAGGTCGTGCGTTCGGCGACATGGAGGTGGGTGCCGTCGCTCGTGCGCAGGTTGAGCACCCCCTCGGGTTGCTCATGGTAGGCCAGGTAGGTCGCCTGCCAGTCGCCGCGGCTGCCGGTGGCCGCCGTCTGCTGCTGGCTGTCAAAGAGGGCATCCGAGATCGGGCGTCCGACCAGCGGTACCGCCGTGCCGCTAAAGAGCATTGTCTTGTAACGCTCGTTGCAGAGGACGATACGATCGTCCCGATCGTAGAGCGCGAAGCCCTCGTCGATGCTCTCGATCGCCTCGACCAGCCGCGTGCGGGCCTCGCCGGCCCGCGCTTCCGATCGCTTCGCGTTGCGCACCTCGCCGACGAGGAACCAGATGAAGACCGACGCGACGGCGAGGAAGCCGAGCAGCATCCATTTGTTGACGCCGGCCAGCCAGCGCATGGTGCCGAGGTCCGCGTCCTGGAGCTCGAGCCGGACCTGCGCCAGGTTGAAGGCCAGCCTTCGCAGCCTGAAGGTGGGCTCGGCCAAGGCCTCCTCGACCCGCCTGAGGCTGTCGAGGTCGCCGCTTAGGTTCCTCTGTCCCCCGAGCACCGCGGCGAGATCGTCGAGGGTCGAGGCGGCGAGATCGGCCGTTCCGTCGAAGTCCGCGAAGAGACTGTGCTCGCGATAGTCGGGGTTGCGCTCGAGCAGGCCGAGTGCACTGCGGGCACGCATGAACTGCTGACGCACCATGGCCTGGTTGGCGTCGGCGTCACCGGCGACATGGCGGGCGAAGACAGTCCTGACCTGCTGCAGTTCGTATTCGGCCTGCTGCACCGCCCAGACGTCGACCCTGACGTAGCGCGCCATGCTCTCCGCTCGCCGGTCCAGGAGATTCGACAGGTAGACGGCGCCAACGCCGCCGAGAGTCAGCACCATGGCCAAGGCCAGAAACTTGAGCCGTCGCACATTCATGATGGTCCCTCTCCTCTAGTCCAGCAACACGACGCCGCGGCTGTAGGGGCCGGGCAGCGCTTTGCGGCAATTCGACTGCGTTATGTCGATCGAGGCGCCGCCGCTGGCGGTGAACTCCAGCCTTTGGGCGATGAGGACGAGGCAGGAGCCCAGCGGCGCGATGGCGTTGTCGTTCTTGGAGACCAGACTGCCGGACGGAAAATAGATCACGCCCTGCAACGCCGTGGTCGACTTGCCCTTCCAGTCGTGGACGCCGCCGAAGTCGGGATCCTGGAACAACAGGACGCCTTCCATCGCGCCGCTCCTCGGGGCGGTCAGGTTGATGATGGACCCGCTCTTGAAGGACAGCAGCGCATCGTCCCCGGTCAGGAAGACCGTCACTTCCGAGCCGGAAATCGAAGACCCCGTGGCCACCGAGAGCGGGCCGTCCTGAATGATGTAGAGGCCGGGCGACAATGTGATGTCCGAGCTTTTGCCGATGTCGAGGCCGCCGCAGTAGACCCCGGGGTCGAGGGTGGTCATGGCCCCATTCAGGGAGAGATCGACAAAATCGCAGGCGCCGACGTCGGGCGTCTCCAGGCCCGCCAGGGGATCGGTGATGGCGGGGCAGTACTCCTTCGGCTCGGGACTGGTGGCGCCGCTTTTTGCACTGGCCCTGCCGGCGACGCAGATGTCGCTCGCGGTGAGGTTTGCACCGCCCTTCACGCTAAGTGCCGACGACGCCGTTGAATTGACCTGGACGCCGCATCCGGACGCGGTGACGCTGGCGCTGCCGCCCAGGCTCATGGCGGAGGAAGCCAGGGGATCGAGCGCAAGCACGCAGGGCGGCCCGCCGCGCCCGGCGACGGCGCGGGCGGCGATTTCCATGCTGTCGCGGCCGAAGACTTGGGCGAAGAGGGTATTCAGCCCGTTGCCGTTCTCGGGCGAGAACCGCGTGGTGACCCTGACGGCGTCGGGCGCCGCCCCTAGCAGGGAACTCCCCGGGCCGTTGCCGCACGAGGAGGGCGAGGACCCGCTACCGCCGTCGTCTTCTTCGCCCTCATACTCTTTACCGGAACGGGAGCCGAGCGATCTGAAGCGGCGGCAGGCGGGATCCCAGATGCCGAACTCGACGTCCTCGTCCCGGAGGACCTGGCCGTACTGAGAGGGGGCAATGTTCTTTTCCACGTAGCTGAGGGCGGTGCTGCGCGCGCTCGCCTGATCGGGCAGGCGCGACGCGGCGGCCAGGACCGCCGCGTCGGCAGCGGAGGCGAGGAGTTGGCGGGCGGCGACGGCGCGCGCATAGTCGATGGAAATCGCCGCAGCCCCGAGCAGGACGGTCAGGCTGACGGCAATGAATACCGTCGTCCCGCCTGCTTGGTTCTCCCCAAGGCGCCGAATAGTTCGGACGAGGGCCCCTGTACACTTCATGTACTACACAACTCCGCCACTCGATCTGGCGAAATTGTCTAATAAAGAAACTAATATTGAACAAAAAGATTACAATAATTCGAGGTAATGTTAATCAATGGTGTTTTCGAAAAAATCGAAATATTCTGCGACTCTCCACGTTAACGGACTAGTAAGTAAAGAGTATTGTGTTTTACTTTTTTTTCGTCTATTTTTATTCGCATGATTGTTAATAATGCTCTTGTTTCAATTCCGCGTCTCGGGCGGGACCGCCAGCGGCGACTGACATCGCTGCCGCCCGCGCCCGAGGTCAAGGTCGTCGAGCCGGCGGAGATCATACCGCCGATCGACCTGCGCGATGCACCTGTCTCGCGCGGCTTCGCGACCTCGGGCCGGGGGCCGACGGGCAGGGCGCGCGGGCTTTTCCTCGATATTCTCGTCTAGTCTCTCATCGCCGAAGCGCGCTTCCCCGATCAGCGTGGAAAGCGGTAACCTTTCCGGCAGGCAACCGGAGGGGGCGGCATGACGAGCTTCGATATCCCGCTGCGCCGCGCGACGGCGGAATCACTCAGCGGCTACGGCGAGCTGGTCTCGGATCCCGAGGCGCGGCCGGTCGAGATCGTGCCCTGGCCGGCGCCGGGGCGGCGGCCGCTCGATCCGGGGACGGGCGACCAGGGCGGCACCACCGAGGGGATCTTCGAGTTCTGGTGGTCCGGCGACGTGCTGGAAGGGCGCAACAACGCCGTGGACGACCAGTACGTCCTGGGGTGGACCCGGAATCCCGAGGCGGCCTCGCGGGAAGAGGCCACCGTGCCTCGGTCGCAGGTCCTGTTGTGGCACGCGAACTACCATCCCGACGGCGGCCAGCTCTTCTTCCCTCTCGAC
>JASJEC010000020.1 GCA_030064845.1 Kiloniellales bacterium | reverse complement strand
CGATCGTCCGCTCGACGCCGTCCTGGTCCAGGGTCGCGCGCACCCCCGCGCCGGTCGCCTGGACCGCGGTCACCTTCGCGCCCTCGAAGACCTGCAGTCCCTCGGCGAGCAGCCGGTGGCGCAGCACCTCGACCAGCTCGGGGTCGTCCTTCGGCATCAGGCCGGCCATTTCCACCAGGCTGACCTGCGCGCCCAGGTGGCGGAAGGCCTGGCCCAGCTCGCAGCCGATCGGGCCGCCGCCGACCACGATCAGGTGCTCGGGGCGCTCGGCGAGGTCGAACACCGTCTCGTTGGTCAGGTAGGGCGTTTCCGCCAGACCCGGGATCGGCGGCACCAGGGGCTCGGAACCGGTGGCGATGACGAAGCGCCGCGCCTCCACGCGGGTGCCCGCGGCCTCGACCGACTGGCGGCCGGTGAAGCGCGCCTCGCCCTTCAGCACGGTGACGCCGAGCCCCTCGAAGCGCTCGACCGAGTCCACCGGCGCGATGCCGGCGATGACGTCGTGCACGTGGTCGTGGACCGCCTGGAAGTCGATCTCGGGCGGCTGGAATAGGACGCCGAGACTGGCCGCCCGGTGGTGCGCCTGGGCGGCGCGCCCGGCGACCAGCAGGGCCTTGGAGGGTACGCAGCCGTAGTTCAGGCAGTCCCCGCCCATCCTGCCCTTCTCGATCAGCACGCTGCGGGCGCCCATCTGGGACGCGCCGGCCGCGATCGACAGCCCGGCCGAGCCGGCGCCGATGACGCAGATATCGGCCTTGATGACGTCCGCCATGATCCCTCCCCACTCAGCCGGCCGGCCAGAGGTGATAGGACTAGGTGTGTCGGCGCGGCGCGTCAATTCGTCCGGCAGCCGGGCCCGCCCGGAAGGCCCCGGCTGGCGCCCCACCCGTCGTTGACAGAGCGGGGAGGCGCGCTTATACAGCCCCGTCAAAACAGCGGTAACAGCGAGATTTCGAGGAGTTCAGGTCGTGAAGCGCACCTATCAACCCAGTGTGCTGGTCCGTAAGCGGCGGCACGGTTTCCGGGCCCGCATGTCGACCGTGGGCGGCCGCAAGGTCCTGGCCCGCCGCCGTGCGAAGGGGCGGAAGCGCCTCTCGGCCTAGCTTTCCCTTCCAGGGGCGCGCGACCGCGCCCCCTTTCTGCGCCGGCAAGCCTCTATCCGGACCGACCGGCCCGAGCCCGACCGACGACCCCATTGATCCGCGAAACACGGGGGCCAGCGCGATGACTTCGACCCTCCGGCACCTCCGGACGCGTCCCGAGTTCCTGCGAGTCGCGCGCGCCGGGCTGAAGTGGGTCACGCCCGGGCTGGTCCTGCAGGCCGGGCGCCGCCCTGCGGCGCCGGCGGAAGCCGGCGAGGACGTCATCGGCTTCGGCCTGACCGCCAGCCGCAAGGTCGGCAACGCCGTGGCCCGCAACCGGGCCCGCCGACGCCTACGGGCGCTGGCGCGGGAAATTCTGCCGAGCGCCGGAAAGCCGGGACGCGACTACGTCATGATCGCCCGTGCCGAAACGCCGTCGCGCCCCTATATGGAACTGACCCGAGACCTCAAATCGGCGCTGGTCAACGTGGAACGGGTCGCCGGCAAGCGCGCGCGCGCCCGAGCCGGCGGGACCGGCGCCGGGGAACGCGCATGAAGCTCCTGAGCCTCGCGATGAAGGGCCTGATCCGCACCTACCAATGGACCATTTCGCCCTGCCTGCCGCCGAGCTGCCGCTACTATCCGAGCTGCTCGAGCTACGCCATCGAGGCCCTCGACCGCCACGGCCCGCTGCGCGGCGGCTGGCTGACGATCAGCCGTATTGCGCGCTGCCATCCCTGGGGCGGCGAGGGCTATGACCCGGTGCCCGATCCGGCCGCGGTGCGCGGCGCCGGGGCGGCCGGTGATTCCAGTCAACCCGGACCGGCTCTAGGAGAGCGCCTCGAGTGATCGACAATCGCAACCTCATCCTCGCGGTCGTTCTGTCTCTGTCGATCCTGATCGCCTTCGAGGTCCTGTTTCAGGGCCCCCAACGCCAGCAGCTCCTCGAGCAGCAGCAGGCCCAGCAGGCCCAGCAGGCCGTGCCGGGGACCGACCCGAACGTGGTTCCCCAGGGTGACGTCAGCGAGATTCCTTCGGTGCCCGGCGCGGCGCCCGCGGCCGGCGCCGAGCTCGGCGCCGGGCTGAGCCGCGCGGACGCGCTCTCGGCTGGGCCACGCGTCGCCATCGAGACCGAAGCGCTCCGGGGCTCGCTCTCGCTGGTCGGCGGCCGCCTCGACGACCTGACGCTTAAACGCTACCGGGAGACGGTCGACCCGGCGAGCGCCAACATCGATCTCCTGTCGCCGATCGGAACGGATCGGCCCTACTTCGCGAGCTTCGGCTGGTCGTCGGGCGACCGGGCCCTGGACTTGCCCGACTCGAAAACCCTGTGGCGCGCGGACCGGGACACCCTGACGGTCGACAAGCCGGTCACCCTGAAGTGGACCAACGAGCAGGGCATCCGTTTCGAGAAGGTTATCGAGATCGACCAGGACTACATGTTCACGGTCACCCAGAGGGTGATCAACCAGAGCGAAGCGCCGGCCGCGCTGTCGCCCTACGGCCTGGTCTCGCGCACCGGCCATCCCGACGTCCTCGGCTTCTACATCCTCCACGAGGGCCTGATCGGGGTGTTCGACGGGATCCTGGAGGAGCTCGACTACGAGGACGTCGAGGAAGAGCGCGTGATCCAGCAGGAGACCACGGGCGGCTGGATCGGGATCACCGACAAGTACTGGCAGGTCGTGGCCATTCCCGACCAGGAAGAGCGGGTCAACACGCGCTTCGTCTATAGCGGCCAGAGCCAGCCCGGCAAGTACCAGACCGACTTCCTCTACGAAGGGGCGACGGTTCCGCCCGGGGGAACGCTGGAGAAGACCAGCCGCCTCTTCGCCGGCGCCAAGGTGGTCGAGCGGCTGGACAACTACCGCGACACGCTGCCGGTCGACCGCTTCGACCTGTCGGTCGACTTCGGCTGGTTCTACTTCCTGACCAAGCCCTTCTTCTACATGCTGAGCTATTTCGGCCAGCTGACCGGCAACCTCGGCATTGCGATCTTGATCGTGACGGTGATCATCAAGATCGTCTTCTTCCCCTTGGCCAACAAGTCCTATCGCTCGATGGCCAAGATGCGCAAGTTGCACCCGGAGCTGGTCAAGCTGCGCGAGCGCTTCGGCGACGACAAGCAGCGCCTGAACCAGGAGATGATGGCGCTCTACAAGCGGGAAGGCGCCAATCCCCTGTCGGGCTGCCTGCCCATCCTGGTCCAGATCCCCGTGTTCTTTGCGCTCTACAAGGTGCTCTTCGTCTCGATCGAGATGCGCCACGCGCCCTTCTTCGGCTGGATTCAGGACCTCTCCGCCCCGGATCCGACCACCATCCTCAACCTCTTCGGCCTGCTGCCCTGGGGCGCGCCGGAACTGGGCCTCCTGAACATCCTGAACATCGGCGTCTGGCCGATCCTCATGGGCATCTCGATGTACTGCCAGCAATTGCTCAACCCGCAGCCGCCGGACCCCATGCAGGCGCGCATCTTCCAGCTGATGCCGATCCTCTTCACCTTCCTTCTGGCCCAGTTCGCCGCGGGCCTGGTGATCTACTGGACCTGGAACAACCTGCTCTCGATCCTGCAGCAGTACGTCATCATGAGGCGGGCCGGGGTCCCGATCGGACGCGGCAGCGGGAATACCACCTGACGGGGAACCGCCTGCCATGACCGGCGAGCCGCCACAGGACGAGCTGCTGCCGGACGAGCTGCCGTTCGACGCGGCGACTCTGGAAGAGGGCCGCAAGCTCTTCGCCCAGGCCTGCACTTTCATGCTCTCGGTCGGCGGGCGCGCGCAGCTGCCCGAGACCGGCCTGCCGGAGATCGCCTTCGCCGGCCGGTCGAACGTCGGCAAGTCGAGCCTGGTCAACGCGCTGACCGGCCAGCGCACCCTGGCCCGAACCTCTCAGACGCCGGGGCGCACCCGCCAGCTCAACTTCTTCGACCTCGGCGGCCGGCTGATCCTGGTCGACCTGCCTGGCTACGGCTACGCCAAGGCGGCCAAGTCCGAGGTCAAGGCCTGGACCGGCCTGACCCGAGCCTACCTGAAGGGACGGGCCGCGCTGCGCCGGGTCTGCCTGCTGATCGACGCCCGGCACGGCCTCAAGGCGGGCGACCGCGAGGTCATGAACGACCTGGACGAGGCCGCGGTGTCCTATCAGGTCGTTCTGACCAAGGCCGACAAGGTCAGGCCCCAGGCGCTGGCCGCCACGCTCGACGCGCTGGCGCGCGAGCTGGCGACCCACGTCGCCGCGCACCCCCAGATCCTGCCGACCAGCGCCCAGACCAGCGGCGGGATCGCCGAGCTCCGGGCGGCGCTGGCCGCCCTGGCGGAGCCCGACCCCGCAGGATAGAGTGCCGCGATGACGACGAGAAACATCGGCGAGACCAAGCACTGGCTGAGGACCGCCCAGACCATCACCGAGGCGCTGCCCTACATGCGGCGCTACTCGGGCAAGACCTTCGTCATCAAGTACGGCGGGCACGCCATGGGCGACCGCAGCCTGTCGGACATCTTCGCGCGCGACATCGTGCTGCTGAAGCAGGTCGGGATCCACCCCGTCGTGGTGCACGGCGGCGGACCGCAGATCGGCAAGATGCTCGAGCGCCTGAAGGTCACAAGCGAGTTCGTCGACGGCCTGCGCGTCACCGACAGCGACACCGTCGAGGTCGTCGAGATGGTGCTGTCCGGCTCGATCAACAAGCACATCGTCAGCGTGATCAACGATGCCGGCGGGACGGCGATCGGCCTGTCGGGCAAGGACGGCGCCCTGATCCAGGCGAGCAAGCTGCGCCGCACGCGGCGCGACCCCGACTCCAACATCGAGAGCATCCTGGACCTAGGCTTCGTCGGCGAGCCCCAGCAGATCAACCCGCAAATTCTCGGCTCGCTGCAGCAGGCCGGCATGATCCCGGTGATCGCGCCGATCGGCGTCGGCGCCAACGGCGAGACCTACAACATCAACGCCGATACCGTGGCCGGCGCGGTCGCCGGCGCGGTCGGCGCGGCCCGCCTGCTGCTGCTGACCGACGTGCCCGGCGTGCTCGACCAGGAGGGCAACCTGCTGACCGACTTGAGCACCGAGGACGTCCGCGCGCTGATGGCCGACGGCACGATCTCCGGCGGCATGATCCCCAAGCTGGAGACCTGCATCGGGGCGATCGAGAAGGGCGTCGACGCGGCGGTCATCCTCGACGGCCGAGTCGCCCACACCCTGCTCCTTGAAATCTTCACCGAGCGCGGCATCGGCACGCTGATCCGCTAGGCGGACATTCAGCCTACCCCGCACCCGACCGACGGTAGCCCTGGATGGCCGGATCACGTCCGGCTATGGCAGAGAAGCGCGGGTTCAGTTGGGGCCGATACCGTGCCTGTGGCGTGGCATTCAACCAACCTTCTCACCACAGAGAACACAGAGAGCACAGAGAACCAAAAAGGGAATTGGTTGCGCGCGAAGCGCGCCAAAAAGAACCTTTGGTTTTTCCTCTGTGTACTCTGTGTCTCTGTGGTGAAGCCTTTTTTGTTATTCTTCCCCGGCACGATGCTGCGGCAGTGCCTGCAACTCATCCCCCCACTGTCATGCCCGGACTTGATCCGGGCATCCAGAATAGCCTGCATGTGATGGGCGGTGGCCCTGGATGGCTGGATCAAGTCCGGCCATGACAGAGAAAGGGGGCCGCTTCAGGCGACTCCAAAGAACTCCAGCTGCCAGGTCATCTCGTCGGGCGTGAGGGGAAAGTCGACCCCGCCGCGCGCGTGCAGCAGCTCGTTGGGCGGAATGCCGCCGAGCTGAAGCTGGAGCTGGGTCGCGAAGCGCATGGAGAGCCCGGCCTTCCAGGCCAGGGCGGTCACGCCCTTGGCGCTGCGGGCGCGCAGGATGCCGTCGACCGCGGCGCGGTCCGCGCCGCCCAGGAGCGCCAGGGATTCCCGGACCAGCACCCGGTCGCCCTGGGCCAGGGCCTCGCGCAGGCAGTCCTCGTCGAGCCGGCCGGCGGCCAGCAGCGCCGCCGCGCTCACCGGCTCGGCCGCGTCGGCCGGCGGTGCCTCGGCCAGCCGCCGGTGCACCGCTTCGGCGACCCGCGACGCGGTCGCGGCGTCGAGGTCGCGCCGCGCCTGCAGCGCGTCGAGCAGGTGGTTGGCGACAAAGCCCGCCAGCTTGACCACCGCGCCGCCCGGCAGGCGGGGGCGGTGGGCCAGCGGCGCCTGCCAGGCCGTGACCTCGCGTGAGCGCTCGACCAGCCCGTCGAGGGTCTCCTCGCGGATCTGCGCGCTGTCGTTGGCGAGCAGGCTGACGACGGCGTCCCGGTCGTCGACCGCGACCAGGGCGTCGGAGACCGCCGGCGCCAGGGCGTGGCGCCGCGAGATGGCGCAGAGGGGTGCCGAGGCGCGGCTCTCGGCGATGATCTCCAGCAGATCCTGGTCGGTCAGCAGCGGCGAGAACTCCAGCACCGGGCAGGCGACCACGGCCTCCGTATCCCGGGCCAGGCGCTGGATCACCGCGTAGGGCGCGTCGGCGACGTCGCGCAGGGTCTCGGACAGGATCTGGCGCACCTTGGTCGCCTGATCTCGGGCCAGCAGCTCGAGGGTCTCGATCACCACCTGGTGGACCGCGCGCTGGTCCGGTTCGGAGAGGTGCCGCGTCAGGCGCGCCACCTTTGCGGCGAGGTCGCGGCGCACCGCCTCGTCCCGGTCCTCGGCCAGGAGGCGCGCTGCCTGGGCCGGCGTGCGCTCGTTCGCCGCGATCCGGCGCCGCACCTCGGGCGAGGGGTCCTCGGCGAGGTAGTAGAGCGCCTCGGGCCGCAGGTCGGGCCGCGCGGCCGCCGCGGCCCGGACCCGCGCGTCGGCGTCGCGGATCAGGCGCTTGGTCTCGTCGTAGCTGAGCGGCGCCGTGTCCTTCGCTCGGGTCATGGCGCGCCCGAGGGCGGCCGAGCGAAGGTCACCCCTCCCTTGCCGTCGTGCTTGATCGCGTACATGGCGGCGTCGGCCCGCTCGATCAGCGCCTCGGCGGTCTCCGGGCGCCGCGCGTCGGCCATGGCGATGCCGACGGACAGGCCCAGGGGAAAGCGGCGGTCGGCGGAGAGCGCCGCGAGCTCTTGAGAGGCCTCGAGCAGGGCTGTTCCCTTGCCGCGCGCCGCGTCCTCGGACATGGCGGGGAAGAAGAGGGCGAACTCGTCGCCGCCGAGGCGCGCGGCCAGGTCGCCGGCGCGGATCTGCTGGCGCAGCAGCCCGGCGATCCGTTCGAGCGCCCGGTCGCCCGCCTGGTGGCCGAGGGAGTCGTTGATCTGCTTGAAGTTGTCCAGGTCGATATAGAACAGCGCCGAGAGCGGGTGGTCGTCGTCGGGCCGGCGCTCCAGCAGCCGCGCCAGGTTGGCGACGAAGCCGCGCCGGTTCTGCAGCCCGGTCAGGGGGTCGGTGGTCGAGAGCCGCTCCAGCCGGTCCTCGCGCTGCAGCTGGCGGTTGGCCACGCCGACCTGGGCCAGCACCTCCTCGAGCAGCACGTCGCCGTCGTCGCCCCATTCCGCCTCGCCGCCGCGCCGCCACAGGCAGAGCAGACCGTTGCGCCGGCCGCCGTAGGCCGTGGCGAAGACCAGGAGCCGGTCGCCCTCGACGGTCTCGTTCAGCCCGTCCCCGGTCTCGCCGAGCCGCGCGATCAGCGGCTGGAAGCCCTCGCCCGGCGGCGCCGCGCCGGCCTGGGCCATCGACAGCAGGGTGCCGGCCTCGGTACGGCACTGGATCTCGGCGCCGGCGGCCGAAAGGGCCGGGAGCAGCGCCCGCGCGACCGCCGCCAGCATGCGGGCCGGCTCGGCCTGCTCCCGCGTCATCCGCAGCAGATAGGCCAAGAGGCTCTGGCGCTGCGCCGCCCGGGCCAGCTCGGCCTCGCGCAGCCGCTGCTCGGTGATGTCGCGGCAGGTCCCGCGGGCGCCGCACCAGCGGCCGTCGGGACCGACCAGGGGGATCGCGTTGGCGAGCAGGCATACGGCCTTCGACCCGGCATCCCGGACCCAGACCTCGACTCCGGAGAGCGGCGCCCGGCACAGGAAGGGCGCATGGCCCTGGGCGCCGACGTCCATGACCAGACCCCGGGGGTCCCGGCCGACCAGGACCGCGGCCGGGTAGCCCAGCGCCCCGCGCGGCGTGACGAAGGTGAAGCGGCCGTCGGGGCCGGTCTCCCAGGCGAAATCGCTGGAGGCTTCGACCAGATCCTTGTAGCGTTGCCGCGAATCGACCAGGGCGTCGCGCAGGCTCCGCTCCAGCGAGATGTCCCGCCCGATAATGGCGACGCCACCGTCCGCCCAGGGAACGACGATGAGATCCAGCACCTGCGCGCCCGCCCCCTCGCCCAGCTCCTTGCCCGGATCCAGGGGCGCGACGTGAGCGATCTGGCCGCCCAGGGCCGAGGCCACGGCCGCCGCAAGCCTGGGCGAGCGGCCGGAGGACCAGAGCCGCGTCAGGACCGCGGCCGGGCCGCTGGACCCCCGCAGGGCGCCCCGCTGGTCAAGCACCACCACGGGGCCGGCAGCCTCCCGAGGGTCCGCGCCGGCGGTTGCGGGGCGGGGTTGGCGCTCGAGCGCCGGGCTGGTGCCGCCTTCGGTCATCTGGGCTCTGGACAGCGATTTCCTGGCATTTCGACTAGATTGTTTAGATTATTCGGGACTCCCTTAAGGCGGCTTAAATGACGGCCGTCGACCCCCAAGGCGCCGCGGTCGCCGGGCGCGGCCCCGCGCTCGACCCGGCCGAGGTCCGCGACTGGATCTTCGACCTGGACAACACCCTCTACCCGGCGGCCTGCCAGCTCTTCGTGCAGGTCGACGCTCGGATCAACAGCTTCATTCAGGACTACCTGGCGCTCGATCCCGGCGCGGCGCGGGCTCTGCAGCGGCGCTACTTCGAGGCCCACGGCTCGTCGCTCGCCGGGCTGATGCTCCACCACGGGCTGGACCCGGCCGAGTACCTCGCCTTCGTCCATGAGATCGATCTCGGCGTGCTGTCGCCGTCGCCCGAACTGGACGCCGCGCTCGCGGCCCTGCCCGGCCGGAAACTGATCTACACCAACGGCTCGACCCGCCACGCGGAGCGGGTGCTGGCGCGGCTCGGGATTGCCGGACACTTCGCCGAGATCTTCGATATCGCGGCGGCGGACTACCGGCCCAAGCCGCGGGCTGAGCCGATGTCGGCCCTGGTCGAGCGCCACGGCATCGCGCCGCGGTCCGCCGTCTTCGTCGAGGACCTGGCGCGCAACCTGGCGCCCGCCGCGGCGCTCGGCATGACCACCGTGCTGGTCACGGCAGCGCCGGCGGTCGAGGCGCCGGAGGACTTCATCGACCACGTGACCGACGACCTGGCGGCCTGGCTCGGCGCCCTGACTATGCGTTGACAGGGCCGCGGCGGCCACGCATCTTCGCGCGGCTCGAAGTGGAAGACAGGAAGCGGCCCAATGAGTTCCCAATCCCTCAAAGAGGTCATCGAAACGGCCTGGGAGAAGCGCGACGCGGTCTCCCCCGGCACCGGCGGCGAGGTCCGCGAGGCCGTGCTCACGGCGCTCGACGGCCTGGACCGCGGCGAGTTCCGGGTCGCGGAGAAGATCGACGGCGCTTGGCACGTGCACCAGTGGCTCAAGATGTCGGTCCTGCTGTCGTTCCGGCTGTTCGACATGCGGCCGATCGAGGGCGGCCCCGGCGAGGCCGAGTGGGGCGCCGCGCCCTGGTTCGACAAGGTGCCGTCCAAGTTCGCCGGTTGGGACCAGGCGCGCTTTCGCGAGGCCGGCTTCCGCGCCGTGCCGAACTGCGTCGTGCGGCGCTCGGCCTTCATCGCGCCGGGCGTGGTCCTGATGCCGAGCTTCGTCAACCTGGGCGCCTACGTCGATTCCGGCACCATGGTCGACACTTGGGCCACAGTCGGCTCCTGCGCCCAGATCGGGAAGAATTGCCACATCTCGGGCGGCGCCGGCATCGGCGGCGTGCTCGAGCCGCTGCAGGCCGAGCCGGTGATCATCGAGGACGACTGCTTTGTCGGCGCCCGCTCCGAGGTCGCGGAGGGGGTCATCGTCGAGCAGGGCTCGGTGCTCTCCATGGGGGTCTACATCGGCGCCTCGACCAAGATCGTCGACCGCGAGAGCGGCGAGACCTTCATGGGCCGCGTGCCGGCCTACTCCGTCGTGGTGCCCGGCAGCCTGCCTGGCAAGGCGCTGCCCGACGGCAGCCCCGGCCCGAACCTCTACTGCGCGGTCATCGTCAAGCGGGTCGACGAGCGGACCCGGGCCAAGACCTCGATCAACGACCTGCTGCGCGACTGACGGGGCGAGCCATGACCCTCGACCTGGACGCGACGGCGCTGGCGGCGGCCGACCTGGCGGCCCGGTTGATCCGCTGTCCGAGCGTGACGCCGGCCGACGCCGGCGCGCTCGACCTGGTCGAGTCTTGCCTGACCGGGCTCGGCTTCACCTGCCACCGCCTGACCTTCGAGGAGCCGGGCACCGAGCCGGTCGACAACCTCTACGCCCGCCTGGGCGAGACCGGGCCCAACTTCTGCTACGCCGGCCACACCGACGTGGTACCGGTCGGCGACCCGGCGGCCTGGCGGGTCGACCCCTTCGCCGGCGCGGTGATCGACGGCAAGCTCTACGGCCGCGGCGCGGCCGACATGAAGGGCTCGATCGCCGCCTTCCTGGCGGCGCTGGCCGCTTTCCTCGAGGCCCGCAAGGGCCGCTTCGAAGGGTCGCTCTCGCTCCTAATAACCGGCGACGAGGAGGCTGCCGCGGTCAACGGCACGCGCAAGGTGCTCGACTGGATGCGTGAGCGGGGCGAGACCATCGACCACTGCCTGGTCGGCGAGCCGACCAGCAACGCGCGGCTCGGCGACATGATCAAGATCGGCCGTCGCGGCGCCATGAACGGCCGCCTCACGGTGCACGGGATCCAGGGCCACTCGGCCTACGCCGACCTGGCGGAGAACCCGGTCCACCACCTGGTCGCCATGCTGGCGGCGCTGCTCGAAGCGCCCCTCGACCGGGGCAGCGACCATTTCCCGCCAACCAGCCTGCAGATCGTCTCGGTCGACGTCGGCAACCCGGCGACCAACGTGATCCCCGCCGCGGCCAAGGCCGTGTTCGACTGCCGTTTCAGCGACCAGCATACGAGCGCCTCGGTCGAGCGCTGGATCCGGGAGCGGCTCGACCGCCAGGGCGCCCGCTACGAGCTCGACATCCGCGTGTCGGGCGAATCCTTCCTGACCCCGCCGGGCCGGCTGAGCGACCTGGTGAGCAGCGCGGTCGAGCGGGTCACCGGCCGGCCGACGGAGCTGGGCACCACCGGCGGCACCTCCGACGCCCGCTTCATCAAGGATCACGCGCCGGTCGTGGAACTCGGCATGCTCAACGCCACGGCCCACAAGGTGGACGAGCACGTGGCGCTGGCCGACCTGGAGGCCCTGAGCGCGATCTACCGGGCGGTGCTCGACGGCTACTTCACCCGATGATCCCGCCCGCGGCGGAGATCGCGTCTTCGCTCTACGCCGTTTGGCGCCTGGTTCGCCTGGACAAGTCGGCGCTGCAGTTCTTCAACCGCAGCGTCGAGGGTTTCTGGCGTTCCTTCTTCGCCGCGGTCATCGTATTGCCGGTGCACGCCGCGCTGCTGTTCGGCCAACTTGGCGAAAGCGAGATGACCGCCGGGCCAGTCGAGTTCGCCGCCGTGCAGGGCCTGATCTACGTCCTCGGCTGGACCGTCTTTCCGCTGGTGATGTTCCACCTCGCCGAGGCCATGCAGCGCTCCGGCGAGTACATCGGCTACGTCGTGGCCTCCAACTGGGCCAGCGTGCTCGAGGCCGCCTTCTATCTCGCGGTCAGTGCCGTCGCGGCCTCGGGGCTGGTGCCCGAGGCTGTCGGCAACTTCCTGAAGCTGGGCGCCTTCTTCGCGATCCTCGCGTTCGAGGGCTTCATCGCCGCGACGGCGCTCCGGATCGGCGCCATGGCGGCCGGCGGGATCGTCATGCTCTCGCTTTTCATCGCCTACGTCATCGAGGCCGTCGGCCTGTCGATGATCAGCTAGCGGCTGAAGTACCCCTGAGCTCTTGATCACGGTCATCCTTCGACGAGCTCAGGATGAGGGTACGTGTTTGACACATTTCCCCCTCACCCTGAGCCTGTCGAAGGGTGATGGTGCAGGCTATGCACTCTCTTAGCAGCCGGCTGTCTCGGGTTCGTCGTAGCCGACGGCGGTCAGGTAGAGGCCGCAGGCGGGCGCGGCGGGGCCGGCGGCGCGGCGGTCGCGCGCCTCCAGGGCGTCGCGCAGGTCGGCCTCGCGCCACTTACCGGCGCCGACCAGCTTCAGGCTGCCGACCATGTTGCGGACCTGGCGGTGCAGGAAGGAACGGGCCTTGGCCTCGATGCGCACGTCCCGCCCGACTCGCACCACGTTCAACAGATCGAGCGTCTTGACCGGCGAGTCGGCCTGGCAGTCGGCCGCCCGGAAGGAGGAGAAGTCGTGGTGCCCGACCAGGACCTGGGCGGCCGCGTGCATGGCCTCGGCGTCGAGCGGGACGGGCACGAACCAGGCGCGGTTCCGGTCCAGGGCGAGCGGCGCGCGCCGGTTGACGATGCGGTAGAGGTAGCCGCGCGAGACCGCCGAGAAGCGCGCGTGGAAGCCGGGCGCCGCGGGCTCGGCCGACAGCACCGCGATGGGGTGGGGCTTCAGGTGGTGGTTCAGCGCGTCGCGCAGGGTCTTGGGCGTGGTCTCGCGCTCGAGATCGAGGTGCGCGACCTGGCCGAAGGCGTGGACCCCGGAATCGGTGCGCCCGGCGCCGATCACGTTGACGGTCTCGCCGCAGAAGCCGGCCACGGCCCGCTCCAGCGTGCCCTGGATGCTCGGCCCGTTGTCCTGGCGCTGCCAGCCGACGTAGTCGGTCCCGTCGTACTCGATGGTGAGCTTCCAGCGCGCCATGGCCGTCAGCCGGCGCCGTCCGCGTCGGGCGCGGGCAGCCGCGTGCCCGGCGCCACCGGGAAGCCGCGCAGCAGCTCGGCCGCGGTCATGGGCCGCTTGCCGGCACGCTGCACCCGCTCGAGGCGGAGGGCGCCCTCGCCGCAGGCGACAGTCAGCCGGTCGTCGAGCACCGCGCCCGGCCGGGCGCCGGCCGGCGCCTCGGCCAGGGACGCCCGAAGCACCTTGATCCGCTCGGGCGCGCCGTCGCGCGGCAGGACCGCGAAGGCGCCGGGCCAGGGATCGAAAGCGCGCACCTGACGCTCCAGCTCGGCTGCCGGTCGGCGCCAGTCGAGCCGCGCCTCCTCGCGGGTCAGCTTGGCGGCGTAGGTCACCCCCTCCTCGGGCTGGGGCGCCGGCACGAGGTCGCCCCGGTCCAGTCCGGCGAGCGCCCGGACCATCATCTGGGCGCCCCGTTCGGCCAGGGCATCGTGCAGCGTGGCGCCGGTCGTCTCGGGGCCGATGGCGAGCTCTTCCCGGAGCAGCATGGGCCCGCTGTCGAGGCCGGCGTCGACCTGCATGATGGTGACCCCGGTGACCGCGTCGCCGGCCAGGATCGCCCGCTGGATCGGCGCCGCCCCGCGCCAACGCGGCAGCAGCGAGGCGTGGAGGTTGAGGCAGCCGAGCCGGGGCGCGGCCAGGACCTCGGCGGGCAGGATCAGGCCGTAGGCGACGACCACGGCGGCGTCCAGGGCGAGCGCCGAGAAGGCGTCGCGCTCCGCCGGGTCCTTGAAGCTGTTCGGGGTGCGCAGCGGCCAGCCCCGCTGTTCGGCCAGGGCCTGCACGGGGGAGGGCCGCGGCTTGTGGCCCCGGCCCGCCGGGCGCGGCGGCTGGCAGTAGACGCAGGCGATCTCGTGGCCGGCCTCGGCCAGGGCCTTCAGGCAGGGAAGCGCGAAATCCGGCGTGCCGAGAAAGGCGAGTCTGAGGGGCACGGCCGCTGGGCGGCGCCGCTCAGAGCGCCGGGGCCGGCGCCGCGGCGGGCTTCGCGGCCTTCTTGGCCTTGAGCAGCTTGCGCAGGATCATGTTGCGCTTCAGCGCGGTCAGGTGGTCGACGAAGAGGATTCCGTCCAGGTGGTCGATCTCGTGCTGCACGCAGGTCGCCAGGAGGCCGTCCGCGTCGATCTGCCGGATCTCGTTTTCATGGTCCAGGAAGCGGATCTTGACCGCCGCCGGCCGGACCACCTCGGCGTAGTGCTCGGGCAGCGAGAGGCAGCCCTCCTCGTAACGGGCGTCCTCGTCGGACACCCAGACGATCTCCGGGTTGGCCATGCGGTAGGGCTGGGGCTCCTCGTCCTTGCCCGCGCAGTCGACCACGATGACCCGCTCCAGCACGCCGACCTGGGGCGCCGCCAGCCCGATGCCCGGCGCGTTGTACATGGTCTCCAGCATGTCGTCCATGAGCTGCCGGATACGCGCGTCGACCCGTTCGACCGGCTTGGCGATCTTCTTCAGCCGGGGGTCCGGCGCGACGATGATGGGCAGCTTCGCCATCGGCGATTGTCCTCGAAACTTACTTAGAATCGTTCCAATAAAGCTCTCTTCTACCTATGGCGCATCGGGCCGGGCGTCAAGCCGAGTCCCGCTTTTCTCCCCATTGGGCTGGCATGCTAGAATTTAACCCTGTTCCGAGTCGTCAAGAAAGGTCGTCCCGATGGAATCGCCGGAGCTCGCCGCCCTGGCCGACCGCCTCGACCCCCTGGTCCTGCTCGCCGCCCTGGCCGTCCTGGTCCTGCTCGGGCTGGGCGGCCTCGTCGCCGCCGTTGTCCTGGCCGCCGGGCGCGGCCGGCGGGCCGAGCTGGCCGGCCGCCTGGCCCAGATGGCCGAGAGCCAGGCCGCGCTGCAGGCGCGTCTGGCCGAGCAGCTGCAGGCCCAGGAGCGCGCCGTCACCCAGGCGCTGGAGGCCCGCCTCGGCGACCTCTCCAAGCGGGTCGGCGACCACATCCAGGACTCCACCACGCGCAGCCACAACGCGCTCAGCGAGCTGCGCGAGCGCCTAGCGGTGATCGACCGGGCCCAGAAGAACATCACCGAGCTCTCGACCCAGGTGGTCGGCCTCCAGGAGATCCTGTCCAACAAGCAGGCGCGCGGCGCCTTCGGCGAGATCCAGCTGAACGACCTGGTCACCGGGATCCTGCCGCCGGACAGCTACGCCTTCCAGGCGACCCTCGGCAACAAGCGGCGGGTCGACTGCCTGATCAAGCTGCCCAACCCGCCGGGGCCGATCGCGATCGACTCCAAATTCCCCCTGGAAAGCTACGAGGCCCTGCGCAGCGCCGCCGACGACCCCGGCCGCCAGCAGGCGCGCCGCGCGCTGGCCCAGGACCTGCGCGTCCACGTCCAGGCCATCGCCGAGCGCTACATCATCCCCGGCGAGACCGCCGAGTCCGCGCTCCTGTTCCTGCCGAGCGAGGCGATCTACGCCGAGCTCCACGCCAACTTCCGGCCGGTCGTGGAGGAGTCCTACCGGGCGCGGGTCTGGATCGTCTCGCCGACCACCCTGATGGCGACGCTCAACACGGTGCGCGCCGTGCTCAAGGACGTGCGCATGCGCGAGCAGGCCGGCGTGATCCAGGCCGAGATCCTGAAGCTGCTGGAGGATGTGACCCGGCTCGACGAGCGGGCCGCCAAGCTGCAGCGGCACTTCGAGCAGGCCGGCGAGGACCTGCGCCAGATCCGGATCTCCTCGGACAAGGTGACCCGCCGCGGCCTGCGCATCGAGGAGCTCGAGTTCGAGGAGGCGCCGCCGCGGGGCGACGACATCGCGCCCCTGCGCCAGGTCGCGGGCGATTAACGCGATTTGAGTAAATAGTAGATTTAACTAAAATCCAATTAATTCAATAAAATACAATGAAAACAGAAGCTTAAGACCTCTCCCTTTCGGAAAGGGGGGCGAAGCCCGGCGCTACGCGCGGTGAGGGCGAGTTGTTTTCTTGTCGTGCACCAAAGACCCTCACCCGCCTCGGCTTCGCCTCGGCGACCTCTCCCAAGGGAGAGGTGATACCTACGCCGGCCGCCTCGCCTTGAGGGCGGCGCTCAGGGTGCCGTCGTCCAGGTAGTCCAGCTCACCGCCGACCGGCACGCCGTGGGCGAGGCGGGTGACGGCGACGTCGAGCCCGGCCAGGCGCTCGGCGACGTAGTGCGCCGTGGTCTGACCGTCGACCGTGGCCGAGAGCGCCAGGATCACCTCGCGCACTCCGGTGTCGCGGACCCGGGCCGCGAGATCGCCGATCCTCAGGTCGTCGGGCCCGCGCCCGTCGAGTGCCGAGAGGGTGCCGCCGAGCACGTGGTAGAGGCCGCGGAAGGCGCCGCTGCGCTCGATCGCCCAGAGATCGCCGATCTCCTCGACGACGCAGACCGCCGCGCGGTCCCGTTCCAAATCGCTGCAGATCCCGCAGGGATCGCTGGTGTCGAGGTTGCCGCAGACCCCGCAGTCGGCCAGCTTTTGGGCGGCCTCGCGCAGGCTGTCGGCGAGCGGCAGCATGAGCGACTCCCGGCGCTTCATCAGGTGCAGGACCGCGCGCCGCGCCGAGCGCGGCCCCAGCCCCGGCAGCCGCGCCAGCTGCTGGATCAGACGCTCGATCTCCCTGGTCGCCATGGGGGCCGACATGGACTTCGGCGCGCGCGGTTCCCGCTCAGAAGGGCAGCTTCATGCCGGGCGGCAGCTGCAGACCGCCGGTCAGCTTCTGCATCTCTTCGGCGACGAAGGCCTCGACCTTGGCCTTGGCGTCCGAGGCGGCGGCGACGATCAGGTCCTCCAGGACCTCGGCGTCGTCCGGTTGGATCAGGCTAGGGTCGATCTTGATCGCGGTCATCTCGCCCTTGCCGTTCATGGTCACGCTGACCATGCCGCCGCCGGCCGCGCCGCTGACTTCGGCGGCCGCCAGCTGGTTCTGCAGGTCGGCCATCTTGGCCTGCATCTCCTGCGCCTGCTTCATCATCTGACCGAGGTTCTTCATGGCGCCTCATCTCCTTGATCGTCGGTTTCCGGTTCCGGCCGCCCGGCCTCGCGCCGTACCACGAGGCGGCTGCCGGGAAAGGTATCCATGGCGGCTTTGACCAGGGGCTGCGCCATGACCTCCCGGCGCAGGCGTTCCTCGTCCGCCTTCTCCTGGTCCTGCAGGGTCGGCGCGCCCTCCTGGTCGGATATGCTGACCATCCAGCGCCGCCCGGTCCAGGTTTCCAGCAGCCGGCCCAGGCGGCCGGCCAGATCGCGCGGCGCCTCTTCGACCAGGCGCAGCTCGATCCGGCCCGGCTCGAACTTCACCGGATGAACCTGGGCGGCGAGCTGGCTGGCGAACAGCCGCTCCCGGTTCACCCGGGCCAGCTCGACCACCTCGGCGAAGCTGGTCGGCTGCGGCGGCGCCGCGGCGGACGGCTCGGCCTGGGGTTCGCGCCGGGACTCGGCCAGGGGCTCGGCGAGAGTCTCGGGCAGGGGCTCCGACTGGGCGGCCGCAGCGATGGTCTCACCCCGCGGCGCGCTCTGCGTCCTCGGGCCCGACGGGCCGCCGCGCGCGGCGGGCGGCGCAGGCGCGGCGCTCTCTGCGCCCTCGCTCAGCCGCTTGACCAGCTCGCCCGGGGTCGGCAGGTCGCTGGCGTAGATCAGGCGGATCAGCGCCATCTCCGCCGCCTGCAGCGGGTCGGGCGCGGACTGGGTCTCGCCCAGCCCCTTCAGCAGCATCTGCCAGGCGCGCGCCAGGGCGGGCAGGCCGAGCTCTCCGGCCAGGTGCCGCCCGCGCTCGCGCTCCGCCTCGGGCAGGGCGGGCGCCGAGAGCGTGTCCGGCACCAGCTTGGCGCGGGTCAGGAAATGGGTCAGCTCGAGCAGGTCCTCGATCACCACCGCCGGGGCCACGCCGCCGCCGTGCAGCTCGGCCAGCAGGGCCAGCGCCTCCGGCGCCTTGCCGGCCATGACCGCCTCGAAGAGGTCGAAGATCCGCGTGCGGTCGGCGAGGCCGAGCATCTGCTTGACCTCCTCCTCGTCCAGCCGGACCGGCCCGCCGCCGGCGGAAGACGAGAGCGCGATCGCCTGGTCGAGCAGGGAAAGGCCGTCGCGCACCGACCCGTCGGCGGCGCGGGCGATCATGGCCACCGCGGCCTCGCCGGCCTCGATGCCCTCCTTCTCGGCGATGGCGGCGAAGTGGCTGGTCAGGACCGCCTCGGGAACCCGCTTGAGATCGAAGCGCTGGCAGCGCGACAGCACCGTCACCGGAACCTTGCGGATCTCGGTCGTGGCGAACACGAAGACCACGTTGTCGGGCGGCTCCTCCAGCGTCTTGAGCAGGCCGTTGAAAGCCTGCTTCGACAGCATGTGGACCTCGTCGATGATGTAGATCTTGTTGCGCGCCGAGACCGGCCGGTAGCGCACGCCCTCGATCAGCTCGCGCACGTCGTCGATGCCGGTCCGGCTGGCCGCGTCCATCTCGATCACGTCGACGTGGCGGTCCTCGGCGATCGCCCGGCAGGACTCGCAGACGCCGCAGGGCGTGATCGTCGGCCCGCCCTGGCCGTCCGGCCCGACGCAGTTGAGCGCCCGGGCGATCAGGCGGGCGGTCGTGGTCTTGCCCACCCCACGCACGCCGGTCAGGACGAAGGCGTGGGCGACCCGCCCGCTGCCGATCGCGTTGGACAGGGTGCGGACCAGCGCCTCCTGGCCGATCAGGTCGTCGAAGGTGGTCGGCCGATACTTGCGCGCGAGGACCCGGTATGCCTCGGATTTCGGTCGGTCGGCGGCGTCGCTCATCGCGGGGGCTTCGGGCCTTCCTCGAATGGTTCCGGCGGTTCGGGCCGCCGCTTGCTCTTGCCCGCGCGGGTGCTCTCGTCCGGTCCGATTCTGCGCCCTTGCCGGGCGCGCGGGAGGTGGGAGGCTGGGTGGACGACCCGGGCAAATCTCGTTACGGCTGCTCCCTTCCGGGCCTGACCGGGTTGGCGAGCCGCCCGTCCGCTGCCAACCTCCCGGGCCGACTATCCGCGATCCCGGGCCGGCGGGCAAGGGCTCTCTGGCGGCGCCCGGCGGCCCCGGTGCCGCTCAACCGTCCCGCGCGACGGCCGGGGTCGCCGCGGCGATCAGCACCGCGACCAGCGCGAAGACGGCGGCCATCAGAAAGGCGTAGGTCAGGTCCCAGTTGCCGACGGCGCCGGCCAGAATGCTGCCGACGGCGCCGACCCCGTCGAGCATGACGAAGGCGAGACCAAGGGTCGTGCCTTCCCGCCTGCGGGCGAAGTCCACAGCGGTTGCCAGCACCGCGGCCCGTACCGAGGTGAGCGCCCCCACCGCCACGATCAGCAGAGCGACGATCGTGAGCGGCCCGAAGTCGAGGAACAGGCCGATGGCGCCGATGGCGCCGACCAGGTTGCCGACGATAATGATCGCCTTGCGCCCGACCAGGTCGGAGAGGTAGCCGACCAGGGGCTGCACCAGGGCGCCCGCCAGGATCATGGCCGAGAAGACCGCGCCGGCCGCGGCCGAGGAGAAGCCCTTGGCGCTCTGCAGGAAAAGCGGCGTCATGGCCATGATCGCAATCAGGGCCATGTTGTAGAAGCTCGTCAGCCCGGCGATCTTGAGCCCGGTCCGGCTGTACCAGACCCTGAGGATCGCGCCGAAATCGGCGCGCGACATGGCGCCATCTGGCGAGGGCGGCACGCGCGGGAGCAGGAAGAGGAAGTAGAGGCCCATGACCAGCGCGGGCAGGGCCGCGATCTGCAGCGTGGAGCGCCAGTCGAGGTGGACCAGCAGGAAGCCGACCGCGAGCGGCGCCAGCACTTCGGCGAAGGTTCCGCCCATGGCGTGGATGCCGAGCGCCTGGGCGCGCCGCCGGGGCCGGGCCTGGACCAGGACGCCGGTCGCGATCGGGTGCCAGGCGGCGTCGCCGAGGCCGGCCACCGCCATGAGGATGGCCAGCGTCCAGAATCCCGGCGCGAAGGACGCGACGATGTAGCCGATGCCGACCCACCAGAAGGTCGCCGCCAGCAGGCGCCCCCGGTTGGCCACGTGGTCGGCCAGGATCCCCGCCGGCAGGTAGCCGAGCGCGGCGCCGACCGTATGGATCCCGATCAAGAGCCCGATCTCGGCCGGCGACAGGTTCATGGCGATCGCGATCGCCGGCGTCAGCAGCCAGACGGATCCGGGCGCAAAGTCGTTCGCCAGGTGACCGAGCGGGAAGGACACCAGGAAGGACCGGGTCGGGTCGCGCTGTGCGCCGCGCAACGACGTCGTGCTTTCCATGTGCTCGGCCACGGCTGAAGGGCTCACGAAGGATTTGATCTAGGCGCCCTTGATATCATCTCGAATATCCGACTCGCTATCCAAGTTTGCTGCACCAAACCCGAGCGCCTTTCCAGAGCGAAGCCGGCACATGTAGTAGACTCGCCCAGGTCGGCGTGCTCGTCGATCCAATGACGTGGGAGATTCCTGTCTTGTTGTGTCCGAAGATGTTTCTCGTCCTTGTCCTCGCGGGGCTGACAATCACGCAGAGTCGGACGGCCTCCTCACAGGAAATCAAGGACTGCCAAGCGGCCAATGACCACCTCCAGGGTGTCATGGCCGCGGTCAATTATTGCGAGCGGGCGGATGACTGTACGGCCGTAGCCTACAATTCCAACCGCTCCGTCGGCTGCGGCACTCTGTTCAACAAAGCCAAGCGGGCGGAGATTGAATCGGCGATCGAGGTTTATGCCCAGTTTTGCTTTCCGCATTGGCACTGCCTGGGCTGGGCGGCCGATCATCGTGTGACATGCGTCGAGAACAGATGTGAATGGCAGAGAAAGCAAGACCGCGGACTGTTGCCACAGTAGGACGCAGAGTCGGCCGAACCCTTGGAAAGCTCTCGGTTCGGATGATTGCCTCGCTTCACCGCCTATGCCACCTTCCGGCCCGTCATGCAGCGGCCGAATTTCTACAGCGGAGCCGGCCTCGACCGGGCCGACCCATTGCGGCACGACGAGGCCTGGCTGCGCGCCCGCCTCGGCGACCCGGCGACCCGCTTCGTCGCGGTCTGGCGCTCGCGCAACCTGGTGGTCCCGGGCGACGCGCCCCGGCCCTTCTGGTTGGGCGCGGAACAGGTCGCGGCCTTCCTGCCCCAGGTCGGCCAGCAGGTCTTCCTCGGCGTCGCCGAGGAGCGGGCCTACATCGCGCTCGACCTCTCGCACCTGGAAGAGCCGCAGCGGGAACTGGCGCTGCCCGCGTCAGGGGAGTTCCACGACCTGCGCGCGGTCGGGCCGCTCATGGCCCGCCACGAGGGCTCGATCATGGCCTACGCCCGGGGCCTGATGCACTGGCACCGGCGCCACCGATTCTGCGGCAACTGCGGCCATCCGACCGAGAGCCGGCGCGGCGGCCACATTCGGGTCTGCACGGAACAATCTTGCGGGCTGCAGCACTTCCCGCGCACCGACCCGGCGGTGATCATGCTGGTGCACGACGGCGAGCGCTGCGTGCTGGGCCGGCAGAAAGTCTGGCCGCCGGGCATGCACTCGACCCTGGCCGGCTTCGTCGAGCCGGGCGAGAGCCTGGAGGAGGCGGTCGCCCGCGAGGTGGCCGAGGAAGTGGGCCTCGCCGTCGAGGTCGGGCGGGTGCGCTACCAATCCTCCCAGCCCTGGCCCTTTCCCGCCTCGATCATGCTCGGCTTCACCGCCGAGGTCGATCCGGCGCCGATCAGGATCTACGAGGAGGAAATCGAGAGCGCGCGCTGGTTCACCCGCGCGGAGCTGCGCGAATCACCCGAGGACGAGACGCTGCGCCTGCCGCGGCGCGACTCGATCGCCCGCCGCCTGGTCGAAGACTGGATCGCCGAGGGTTAGATCTGGCTCGTGATCTTCGGGTTGGGATGTGCCTAGCCGGCGCCATCACCCTTCGACAGGCTCAGGGTGAGGGTGTGATGCTTCAAAGAAATAACCTCATCCGCGCGCAGCGCCGGGCTTCGCCCCTTGTCGAAGGATGACCGTGCTCAAGCGCGAGAGCTGCTCCTTCAACGAACTAGGCGGCCTCGATGTCCGGGCGGGTTAGGCCGAGGGCGGTGTCCAGCCGGACCTGCGCATCCTGCACGACGGTCCAGACCTGATCCGCCGTCAGGCCGTCATAGCGGAGCAGCAGCCGCGCGGCGGGATCGGCCAACAGCTCGGCCACGCTCGGCTCGCTGCCGGGGTCCAACCAAAGCCCTTCGTTCGCCATCGCGCTTTCCTCCCCGCGCTCTTTTACCCTGTCGAGATAAGCGGGTTCTCTACCCGATGCCAGGGGCCTTTTAGTAACTTTGCCGTGTCAATTGCAAGACAGCTGCAACCGTGAGGGCGGGTCAAAATCCGCCGGCGCCTCCGGAGTCCGTACGGAAGGGGGCGGCGTGGTAGACGCCCAGGATGCGCACCTCGCGCGAGAAGAAACTGAGCTCCTCGAGGGCGAGACGCACCGGCCGCTGGTCCGGGTGCCCCTCGATGTCGGCGTAGAACTGGGCGACCGTGAAGGAGCCGTCGATGATGTAGCTCTCCAGCTTGGTGATGTTGACGCCGTTGGTGGCGAAGCCGCCCAGCGCCTTGTAGAGCGCGGCCGGCACCGAACGCACACGGAACACGAAGGTGGTGATGACCGGCCCTTCGGCCGGGTCCGGATCGACCGGCTCCTCGGACATGATGACGAAGCGGGTCGTGTTGTGCTCGGCGTCCTCGACGTTGCCCGCCAGCACTTCGAGGCCGTAGGTCTCGGCCGCCAGGGCCGAGGCGATGGCCCCCTGGCTCGGGTCGCCAAGCGCCGCCGCTTCCGCCGCCGCGCCCGCCGTGTCGGCGTGCATCAGCGCCTCGAAGCCCTGTTCGCGGATGAAGTTGCGGCACTGCGAGAGGGCCTGGACGTGGGAGCGGACGACCTTCAGGCCAGCCAGGGTGGCGCCCTTGGGGGCGAGCAGGAAGTGGTCCACCTTGTGGAAGTGCTCGCCGACGATGTGCAGGGAGGAGTCCGGCAGGAGGTGGTGGATATCGGCGACCCGTCCGGCGATCGAGTTCTCGATCGGGATCATGGCCAGGTCGGCCCGGCGGTCGCGCACCGCGGCGAAGGCCTCCTCAAAGGACGCGCAGGGCAGGGTGGTCAGCTCCGGATAGGCGGCGCGGCAGGCCATGTCGGAATTGGCGCCGGGGACACCCTGGAACGCGATCCGGCCGGTGCGCGTGGTGGACTCGCTCATGAAGATTTTGTCCGAAGGATCAGTGCTTAAGACGATCGGGGCGCGAGCAGTTCCCGGGCCCGGTCGAGGTCGGCGGGAGTATCGACACCGAGCGGCAGGGTGTCAACGAGGGCCACGTCGATGCGCATGCCGCCCTCGAGGGCGCGCAGCTGCTCCAGCTTCTCCCGCCGCTCAAGGCCGCCCGGCGGCAGGGATACGAAACGCTCGAGCGCGGCCCGGCGGTAGGCGTAGATCCCGATGTGATGATAGAGCGGCAGGTCGTCGGCCGCGCCGGCCCAGGGCACCGGCGCGCGGCTGAAATAGAGCGCCCGCGCAACCCCGGCGTCCGGCGCCGCCGCTTCGGGAAAGGCCGCCGCCGCCTTGACCACGTTGGGATTGGACCGCTCCTCCGGCCGGGTGATCTCGACCGCCAGGGTGGCGATGTCGACCGCCGGGTCGGCGAGGGGCTCCAGCACCCGCCGCAAGGCGACAGGCTCCAGGGTCGGCAGGTCGCCCTGGAGGTTTACGACGGTCTCGAAGCTGCGCCCGGGATCGATCTCGTTCAGCGCCTGGGCGATGCGGTCCGAGCCCGACGGGTGCGCCGGATCGGTCAGGACCGCCCGGCCGCCGACCGCCACGACCGCGTCGACGATGGCCGCTTCGGCTGCGGCCACCACCACGGGGCCGATCCCGGCTTCCACGGCGCGGCGCCAGACCTGCACGATCATCGGCGCGCCGTGGATGTCGGCGAGCGGCTTGTCCGGCAGCCGCGTGGAGGCGAGCCGCGCCGGGATCATGACGATCGTGGTCTCGCTGTCGATCATGAGGCGTTCCACAGGGTTCAGGGCCGGCGGCGGGAGCCGCCCGAGCTCCGTCAGGCCGCGCAGGTAAGAGCATCTTCCGGGCCGGCGCAAGTGCGCGATATTTCGTGCGCCGGCTATTGAACGGCCGGGGGGCTGGGGCTAAGGTCCCGCAGCGTTTGGCGAAGGGCTGTACGGGGAACCTCGATGTCGGATCTCGAAGGCACCAAGATCATCGGCGCGGTGCTCACCGCCGCCGTCATCGCGAGCGGTATCGGATTCATCACCAATCACGTCCTGATACACCCACCGCGGATCGCGGAGAACGCCTATCCGATCGTCGCGGACGAGGACGGCGAGGCCGTGGAAACGGTCGCCGCCGCGGCCCCGGCGCTCGAGCCGGTCGAGCCGCTTCTGGCCTCGGCCGACGTCGCGGCCGGCGAGAAGGTCACCAAGAAATGCACCGCCTGCCACAGCTTCAATGACGGCGGCGCCAATAAGGTCGGTCCCAACCTCTACGGCGTCATGGGTCGGGCGATCGCCAGCCACGGCGGTTTCTCCTACTCCGCCGCGCTTCAGGAAAAGGCCAGCGAGAGCTGGGACTACGGCAACATGAACGCCTTCCTGGCCAAGCCCAAGGAGTGGGCGCCGGGCACCAAGATGGCCTACGCCGGCCTCAAGAAGGTCGACGACCGGGCGAACCTTATCGCCTACCTCCGGACCCTGTCCGGCAGCCCGCTGCCCCTGCCCGAGTAGCCCGCCGGGGAGCGCGAGGGTGGCGTCGGCCGAAACGGGACAGGCGGCGCCCTGTCCGCAGACCCTGATCGACTTCGCCGACGCCCTGGCCGATGCCGCGCGGGCGATCACCGCGGCGGCCTTCCGCAGCCGGCTGGAGGTGATCGACAAGGCCGACCAGTCGCCGGTGACCCGGGCCGACCGGGAGGCCGAGGCGAGACTTCGGGACATGATCGCCGGAAGCTATCCGGACCACGGCATCGTCGGCGAGGAACACGGCGCAGAGCGCGCCGACGCGGACTACGTCTGGGTGCTCGACCCGATCGACGGCACCAAGCGCTTCATCACCGGCAACCCCCTCTTCGGCACCCTGATCGCCCTGCTGCACAAGGGCGCGCCGCTGCTCGGCGTGATCGACATGGGCGCACTGGGCGAGCGCTGGGTCGGCGCGCGCGGCCACGCGACGGTCTTCGGGAACTGCGAGGGCCGGCGGCCGGTCAGCGCGCGCGCCTGCGCCGGGATCGGCGCGGCGGCGCTCTGCGCCACTTCGCCGGACATGTTCGAGGGCGCCGAGGCACAGGCCTTCGACCGGCTGAGCCGGGCCGTCAAGATGCCGCTCTACGGCGGCGATTGCTATTCCTACGGCCTCCTGGCCAGCGGTTTCGTCGACCTGGTTGTCGAGTCGAGCATGGCGCCCTACGACTACCTCGCCCACGTGCCGATCATCGCCGGCGCGGGCGGGACCGTCACCGACTGGGAGGGCCGGGCGCTCGGCCTCGACTCGGGCCCGCGGGTCGTCGCGGCCGGCGATCCGGCGCTCCACGAAGCCGCGCTGGCGCTGCTTCAGCATGGTTAACAATTCGTTATCCAGGCCCGCTTAGCCTTGCCAGGTCACCGGCGAGGCATTAACTCCCTCCCTTAGTCCCGCACGCGCGACCGCCGAGGCCCATGCGTCTTCTCTCCCTGCTCCTCATACCCCTGTTGATCGCCGCGACCGGCGCGCTCGGCGCGGCCTACGAGACGCGGATCGGAGAGGACGGTCAGACGATCTACCGCGGCCATGCCATCGCCATGCACGGCGAGCCGAAGTACGGGCCCGAGTTCACCCACTTCGACTACGTCAATCCCGACGCGCCCAAGGGCGGCAGCGTGCGCCTCGCCCAGCAGGGCACCTTCGACAGCTTCCACAGCTTCATTCCCAAGGGCACTCCCGGCGTCGGCGACGCCACAGAGAGCTTGATGACATCCAGCTACGACGAGCCCTTCACCATGTACGGTTTGCTCGCCGAGTGGGTCGAGTGGCCCGAGGACCGTTCCTGGGTGGTTTTCGAGCTGCGGCCCGAGGCGCGCTGGCACGACGGGGAGCCGATCACCGTCGAGGACGTCATCTGGTCGCTCGATACCTTGAAGGCCAAGGGACCGCCGGTCTTCCGTTTCTATTACGGCAGCGTCGAGAGCGCGGAGAAGATCGGGCCCCGGCGGGTGCGGTTCAACTTCTCCGAGGCGGGCAACCGGGAGCTGCCGCTGATCGTCGGCCAGCTGCCGATCTTGCCGAAGCACTACTGGCAGGACCGGGACTTCGAGAAGACCACCCTGGTGCCTCCGCTCGGCAGCGGCCCCTACGTGGTGACCGAGTTCGAGGCCGGCCGCTATGTCGTGACCGAAAGGGTCGAGGACTACTGGGGTCGGGATCTGCCGGTCAATCGCGGGAAGGACAACTTCGACCGGATCCGCTACGACTACTTCCGCGACGGTACGGTGATCCGCCAGGCGCTCAAGGCCGGGCTGGTCGATTTCCGCGAGGAGAACACGGCCAAGTCCTGGGCGCTGGAGTACGACGTGCCGGCGCTGCGCGACGGCTGGCTCAAGAAGGTGGAGATCCCCCACGGTCAGCCGACCGGCATGCAGGCCTTCATCATGAACACCCGCCGCGACGTCTTCAAAGACTGGCGGGTGCGCCGCGCGCTGGCTTATGCCTTTGACTTCGAGTGGACCAATCCGAAGCTCTTCTTCGACCAGTACAGCCGCACCGAGAGCTACTTCTCCAACTCCGAGCTGGCGGCGACCGGCCTGCCCGAGGGCGAGGAGCTGGAGATCCTGGAACGCTTCCGCGGGCGTGTGCCCGAAGCGGTCTTCACGACGCCCTACGAAGCGCCCTCGACCGACGGCAGCGGCTGGCCGCGGGACAACCTGCGCCGCGCCTTCGCCCTGCTGGAGGAAGCCGGCTGGGTGGTTCGCGACATGAAGCTGGTCAATGCCGAGACCGGCACGCCGATGAGCTTCGAGATCCTTCTGCGCAGTCCGACCTTCGAGCGCATCGTCCTGCCATTCCAGCGCAACCTGGCGCGGCTCGGCATCGAGGCCAGGATACGCCTTGTCGACACCTCGCAGTACATCAACCGCCTGCGCTCCTTCGACTTCGACATGTTTATCGGTGGCTGGGGCCAGTCGGAGTCGCCGGGCAATGAGCAGCGCAACTACTGGAGCAGCGCCGCCGCCGACTCCCCGGCCGCGCGGAACTTCGTCGGCATCAAGGACCCGGTGATCGACGAGCTGATCGAACTAGTGATCACGGCGCCGAGCCGCGAGAGCCTGGTGGCCCGGACCCGGGCGCTCGACCGCGTCCTGCTGCATCACCACTTCGTCATTCCGAACTGGCACCTCAGCAAGCGGCGCATCGCCTACTGGGACAAGTTCGATCGTCCGCCCGACGGCAACGCCAAGATCGGCACCTCGTTCAATTGGTGGTGGTTTGATCCGGAGAAGGCGGCACGGCTGGAAGAGCGCCTCGAAGAGACGCCGCAGGAAGCCGATCTGTCCGGCGACGGCAGACCGGGTCCGGCGGTGATCGTCATGGTGCTCGCGGCCCTCATGCTCGCGGGTTTCTTCGTGTTCCGGCGGGCCATGCAGAACCGCCAGGCCTAGGAGAGTCGCCGCCATGACCGCCTACATCATCCGCCGCCTGCTGCTCATGATTCCGACACTGTTCGGAATCATGGTGATCAACTTCGTGGTCGTACAGCTCGCCCCGGGCGGGCCGGTCGAGCAGGCGATCGCCCAGATTACCGGTGACGGCACGGAGATCACCGAGCGGGTGACCCGGGAAGGCTCGGGCGAGACCCTTGAGATCTCGCAGAAGACGGCGAGCGATACCAGCCGCTACCGCGGCGCCCAGGGTCTGGATCCGGAGTTCATCGCTGAGCTCGAGCGCCGCTTCGGCTTCGACAAGCCGTTGCACGAGCGCTTCTTCGATATGATGGGCAACTACCTGGTGTTCGATTTCGGCGAGAGCTTCTTCCGCGACCGCAAGGTGGTGGATCTGGTGCTCGAGAAGATGCCGGTTTCCATCTCCCTGGGCATCTGGACCACCCTGCTGGTCTACCTGATCTCGATCCCGCTCGGCATCGGCAAGGCGGTCCGCGACGGCAGCCGCTTCGACATCTGGACGAGCGTGGTGGTGATCATCGGCAACGCTGTGCCCGGCTTCCTCTTCGCCGTCTTCCTGCTGGTCGTCTTCGCCGGCGGCAGCTATCTCGACTGGTTCCCGCTGCGCGGCCTGGTCTCGGAGAACTGGTCGAGCCTGAGCTGGCCCGAGCGGATTCTGGACTACCTATGGCACATGGTCCTGCCGGTCACGGCCATGGTGATCGGCGGCTTCGCCGCGCTGACCATGCTGACCAAGAACTCCTTCCTCGACCAGATCGGCCAGCAGTACGTCATCACCGCCCGGGCCAAGGGCCTGAGCGAGGGGCGGGTGCTCTACGGCCACGTCTTCCGCAACGCCATGCTGATCGTCATCGCCGGCTTCCCGGCGGCCTTCATCAGCATCCTCTTCACAGGGTCGGTGCTGATCGAGGTGATCTTCTCGCTCGACGGCCTCGGCCTGCTCGGCTTCGAGGCGGCCTTCGCGCGCGACTACCCGATCATGTTCGGCACGCTCTACTTCTACTCGCTGCTGGGTCTTCTGCTCGGCCTGATCGGCGATCTCACCTACACCTTGATCGATCCCCGGATCGACTTCGAGAGCCGGGAGGTCTGATCGTGGCCGACGCGACCGCCACCGCCGGGAGTAGAGCGCGGGAGAACCGCTTCCTCGGCATGAAGATCACGCCGCTAAACCGGCGCCGACTGAACAACTTCAAGGCCAACAAGCGCGGCTACTGGTCGCTCTGGATCTTCGCCGTGATCTTCGTCGTCACCCTCTTCGCCGAGTTCGTCGCCAACGAAAAGCCCTTTCTGGTCTACTACGACGGCGGCTTCTACATGCCGATCTTCAAGGCCCAACCGGAGACCACCTTCGGCGGCGAGTTCCTGACCGAGACGGATTTCCGCGACCCGGTGGTGGCCGAGAACATCAACGCCAATGGCTGGATGATCTGGCCACTGATCCGCTACAACCACCGCACCGTCGCCTGGGACCTGCCGGTGCCGGCGCCCTCGCCGCCCGACGGCGAGCACTGGCTGGGCACCGACGACCAGGCCCGCGACCTGACCGCGCGGCTGATCTACGGCTTCCGAATCTCGGTCCTCTTCGGCTTCACGCTGACCCTGATCAGCGCGGTCATCGGCGTCACGGCCGGCGCGATCCAGGGCTACTTCGGCGGCTGGACCGACCTGCTGTTCCAGCGCTTCATCGAGATCTGGGCCGGCCTGCCGACGCTCTACCTGCTGATCATCCTGGCCAGCGTGGTGACGCCGAACTTCTGGTGGCTCCTGGGCCTGCTGCTGCTTTTCAGCTGGATGGGCTTCGTCGGCGTGGTGCGCGCCGAGTTCCTGCGCGCGCGCAACTTCGACTACGTCCGCGCAGCCCGCGCGCTCGGCGTCAGCAACCTGGTCATCATGTTCCGCCACGTGCTGCCCAACGCCATGGTGGCGACCATCACCTTCATGCCCTTCACCCTGGCGGGCTCGGTCACGGTGCTGACCTCGCTCGACTTCTTGGGCATCGGCCTGCCGCCCGGCTCGGCCTCGCTGGGCGAGATCCTGGCCCAAGGGAAGGCCAACCTGCAGGCGCCCTGGCTCGGGCTGACCGGTTTCTTCGCCATCGCCGTGACGCTTAGCCTGCTGATCTTCATCGGCGAGGCGGTGCGCGACGCCTTCGACCCGCGCAAGCTTTTCGCCGACGCCGCGCCGCCCGAGGAGACCGGCCCGCAGGAGGCTTTGGGCGAGCCCGCGCCGGCGGGCGGGAGGGCCGGCAAGTGACGGCGCCGCTGCTCCAGGTCGCCAACCTCGGCGTCACCTTCGACATGCCAGGCCAGCCGGTCCAGGCGGTCAAGGGCGTCTCTTTTGAGATCGGCAAGGGCGAGACGCTCGCGCTGGTCGGCGAGAGCGGCTCGGGCAAGTCGGTCTCCGCGCTCTCGATCCTGCAGCTCCTGCCCTATCCCCTGGCGCGCCACCCGGCCGGCGCCTCGGTCCGCTTCAAGGGGCGCGAGCTGATCGGGGCGGGGCAGGCGACCCTGCGCGAGGTGCGCGGCAACGAGATCTCGATGATCTTCCAGGAGCCCATGACCTCGCTCAACCCGCTGCACAAGGTCGAGAAGCAGATCAACGAGACCCTCTTCCTGCACAAGGGTCTCTCGGCCCAGGCGGCCCATAATCGCACCCTCGAGCTGCTCGACATGGTCGGCATCCCCGACGCCAAGAAGCGGCTCAACGCCTATCCCCACGAGCTCTCCGGCGGGCAGCGCCAGCGCGTCATGATCGCCATGGCGCTGGCCAACGAGCCGGACCTGCTGATCGCCGACGAGCCGACCACCGCGCTCGACGTTACGATCCAGGCCCAGATCCTCAAGCTCTTGAAGGACCTGCAGCGCGACCTGGGCATGGCGCTGCTGCTGATCACCCACGACCTCGGCATCGTGCGCAAAATGGCCGACCGGGTCTGCGTCATGACCCAGGGCGAGATCGTCGAGAGCAACGCGGTCGAGGAGATCTTCACCCAGCCCCAGCACGGCTATACCAGGCGCCTCCTGGCGGCCGAGCCGAGCGGGGCGCCGATCGCCGCCCTTCCCGACGCGCCCACGGTCATGCAGGGCGACGAGATCAAGGTTCACTTCCCGATCAAGGCTGGTCTCCTGAAGCGCACGGTGGACCACGTGCGTGCGGTCGACGGCATCTCGATCGCGGTGCGCGAGGGCCACACCGTGGGTGTGGTCGGCGAGAGCGGCTCGGGCAAGACCACACTCGGCCTGGCCCTGCTGCGCCTGATCTCCAGCAAGGGGGCGATCCGTTTCAACGGCACGGACATCCAGGGGCGGAAGTCCAAGGCGCTCCGCCCGCTCCGGCGCGAGATGCAGGTGGTGTTCCAGGACCCCTTCGGCTCGCTCAGCCCGCGGCTTTCCATCGGCCAGATCGTCGAGGAGGGCCTCAAGGTCCACGGCCTCGGCCGCACCGAGGCCGAGCGCGAGGACCTTATCGTCGCGGCGCTCAACGAGGTCGGGCTCGACCCGGAGAGCCGTCACCGCTATCCCCACGAGTTCTCCGGCGGCCAGCGCCAGCGCGTCGCCATCGCCCGCGCCATGGTGCTGAAGCCGCGCTTCGTCGTGCTCGACGAGCCGACCTCGGCGCTCGACATGTCGGTCCAGGCGCAGATCGTCGACCTGCTGCGCGAACTCCAGGAGAAGCACCGTCTCGCCTACCTCTTCATCAGCCACGACCTCAAGGTGGTGCGCGCCCTGGCCGACGAGGTCATCGTCATGCGCGCCGGCCGGGTCGTCGAGCACGGCAGCGCAACCCAGATCTTCGACGCGCCCGCCGATCCCTACACCCAGGCCCTGATGAAGGCCGCCTTCGACCTGGAGGCGGTTGAAAGCGGCGTGGTTTCCATGTGATATCGGGGCATGAGCGCCCCGACCCTACTGATCAAGACCGACATCGACCGCGGCACCGCCTGGCAGGACGCGATGGCCCGCGCGGCCCCGGAGATCGAGACCCGCGCCTGGTCCGAGCTGGGCGATCCGGCGGAGATCGACTACGCCCTGGTGTGGCAGCCGCCGTCCGGTTTCCTGAAGACCCTGCCCAACCTCAAGGTCATCTTCTCGATCGGCGCCGGCATCGACCACCTCTCGTCGGACCCGGACCTGCCCAAGGACGTGCCCGTGGTGCGCATGGTCGAGCCCGGGCTGACCCAGGGCATGACCGAGTTCGTGGTCATGAACGTGCTGTTCCACCACCGCTACATGCTCGACTACTTGGCGCAGCAGGCGCGCCGGGAGTGGCGCGAGCTGGTGCAGATCCCGACCGCGCGCCGCCCGGTCGGCATCCTCGGCCTCGGCACCCTGGGCACGGCCGCGGCCGAGGCGCTGCTGCCCTTCGGGTTCCCGCTGCACGGCTGGAGCCGGACGCCCAAGTCCGTGCCTGGGGTGACCTGCCACCACGGCCCGGACGGCCTCTCGGCCATGCTGGCGGCGAGCGACATTCTGGTCTGCCTGCTGCCGCTCACGCCCGAGACCGAGGGCATCCTGAGCGCCGAGACCTTCGCCCAGCTGCCCCGGGGCGCGGCGCTGATCAGCGTCGGCCGCGGCGGCCACGTGGTCGAGAAGGACCTGCTGGCGGCCCTCGACAGCGGCCAGGTCGGCGCCGTCACCCTCGACGTGATGCAGCAAGAGCCCCTGCCGCCCGAGAGCCCCTTCTGGGGTCATCCGCGCGTCCTGGTGACGCCGCACATCGCCAGCATGACCATCCCCGAGAGCGCCGCGGAGTCCGTCGCCGCCGCGATCCGCCGCGAGCGCGCGGGCGAGCCGCTGGAGAACGTGGTGGATTTCGAGCGGGGTTATTGACGGAACGGCGGGGGCATCAAACCCGGATCTGCTCTAAACCTAGGATGTAGAGCGGATTCACATGTTTAGTTGGAAACCACGAAGTGGTTCCATCTAAACATGATCCGCTCTAGACGGCGTGGTAGTCATAGGCGCCGACGCCTTGTATCACCATGAAGCGGCACGGCGTTGCATCGTCCGTGCTGACCTTGTGCGGCACCTTCGCCGGCACCAGGCACTCGCCACCCGCTTCCAACCGGTAGCATGCGCGCGGGCTGCTGGTCTCCACGACCAGGACGCCCTCCAGGCACACGAAGCGGTCGGTCACATGCGCATGCCAATGCCAGGGAATGATGTCGCCCCCCGCGAGCGAGATCTTGAGCACTCTAAGGTCCGGGGTCTCGACGACACCCTCGACCTTGTCGACTTTGAACTCCGTTTCCCAAGGCCGCGTGCTTTGCTGCGCCATTCGCGCTCCTCTTGATATTCCCACCGGCGAGCTGACTGGGCGTGGCAACGGGGCTCGTGCCTTCTGCACCGACCCGGCTCGTTGCATTCGCTCTCAAGTGAAAACATTGTATCAAGATTGCGCCTATAATTATTTAAGAATTACACCTAAAAGTCATTTAAGTATTGTGCAATTACTTCATTTATTTTAGAAATTACAATAATAAATCTTTTGTATTACTTTTTGCAATGGAGCTCGGGGGAATTCCAGCGACCGCCCAGGGCGTCACCACTCGAATTCGATCCCGAAGACGTCCTTGAGCACCGACCAACGGCGCTCCTTGGGCGCGGCGTCCTTGCCCAGGATCCAGTAGTCGTAGAGCCGCTGGACCTTGCCTGTGGATTCCTGCAGGTGCAGCCAGCTGTTGAGATAGGCACCCAGTGCGCGGTTCTCCAAGGCGATCGCGTAGGCCGCCGGGAAGGACTTGACGGCGCCGCGCCGGAACACGGCGGTGTACTGAGGATGGCGTAGGGACCAGGCCGTGCCGGCCTCGGCGCTGGTCAGGAGCGCGTCGAACTGGCCCGTGCTGCGGAAGAAGTCCTGGTCCTGTTCGATCTGGACGAAAACCAGGTCCGGGAACTGGGCCTCCAGCTTTGGCACGATGTCATAGTCGCCGGTCGTGGCGATGGTCAGGCGGCCCCGTTCCCGGATCGCCTTGTCGCTGGAAAAGAGCTCCTTGTTGTGGTCGCGTACGACGAGTCCATAGTGCAACTGAAGGATCGGCACCGTGAAGCCGACCTGGGTCATGCGCTGGGCCGTCATCTGCACGCCGGAGACCGCGACGTCGATCTGGCCCTTGTCCAGCATCTCGACGGTCTCGCTCAGCTTGTAGGGCTCGAAGTGCACACGGACGCCGAGGTCCGCGGCGAGATTGCGCATCAACTCGATATCGAAGCCGACCAGCTTGCGCGCGTCGTTCTGATAGGAGAACGGCAGCTTGTTGGGGCTGTAGCCGACCAGCAGCAGTCCGCTCTCGATGATCTCCTGGACACTGCGCGGCCCCTTCTGCTCGGCGTCCGCCTGCGGCGGCGGCGGGGCGGGTGCTTCGGGCACCTCCTCGGACGCGCTCATGCCGGCGATCATCTCGCCCATTTCCGACTCGGCGCTGACGATCCGGCCGAGCAGCAGACCGGTGCCCGCGATGGACGCGCCGAACACCAGAGGCGTGAGCACCGCCATGAGGATAACGTTGCGTCGGTTGATGCGGGCGATTCCGGCCAGCATGGCGGTGCCGCCGACGGCGATGATGAAGATGTTCATGGCCGCCAGCAGCGAGGTGAAGCGGCCGGAGAGCAGGCTGGAAACCACGTAGAGTTGGAAAAGATCGGCCGGCAGCTCGAGGTCGTTCAGGAGCATGGGCACGGTCAGGAAGACGCTGCCGAACAGGCTGATCAGCCCGTTGATCGCCACGCCGACGTAGGTCACGGGGTCGACCGACGAGCCGGCGAACCATGCGGCGAAGAGCACGAAGATGATGGTCGTGAGCTTGCCCAGGTTCGGGAAGGTGAAGACGATCGGAACGATGATATCGGGATAGCGCTCCGCGGCCTCGCCGCCCAGGTCGTAGGCCTGGTAGAGCTCCTTGGTGCGCTCGATCAGCAGGGGCACGACGATGAAGATGTTGCCGGCGGCGAACGCGGTGATCAGCGCGTCCTGGGCGCCGCGCGCGACGTCCCAGAAGCGGAACGGGGTGAAGCACACGATGATCGCCGGCAGGACGAAGTAGGTGAGCAGCAACGCCATGACGATGTGGGCGGCGAAGTAGACCTGCAGGCGCTCGAACTCGTCGATGTTCATGGTGCCGGCGGTCGCCGCGGTCATGGCGAAGATGCCGATCGGCATGAGCTTGACGATGTACTGGGTGATGGTCACGAAGGCCTTTGAGAGGGCATTGGCCTGCTCCATCAGCGAGGTCTTCTCCTTCACGCCGATCAGCGCCAGGCCGGTCGCGATGCAGAACAGCACGATCGCCGGCACGTAGCTCTGGGACAGCGAGAAGAAGGGGTTGGTCGGGATATAGAGCTCGATGAAGTCGACCGGCTCGACGGGCTCCAGGAAGCTGGTGCTGAAGAGCGTCCCCGCTTCGCGCTCCGGGAAGCTGAAGACGATGGCGTACATGGCGACGAGGCCGACGCCCCAGATGATCAGCAGCAGGATGCCGATCTTGACCCCCATCGTGCGTACCTGCTCGTAGCTGAGGCTGCCCAGGCTGAAGATCAGCGAGACCACCACGTAGGGAATGATGGTCATCTGCAACAGGCTGATGAAGGCGTCGCCGATGACGCTGAGGAAGGCGACAAGGTCGCCGAACACGAAGCCGGCGACGATACCGAGCACGAAGGCGACCAGGACCGGAGAGGACGAGCCCAGCTTCTTGAGCTTCTCGACCGGCGCCGCGCCTACCAGCTGCTTGACGGGCATCCGGCTAACTAAACGACATGGCGCGCCGTCGCCGGCCGGTCGAGGCAGGCGCGATAGCAGAGTTCGTAGTCGGCGACGCGGTCGGACCAGTGGAAGGATTCGATCGCCCGGCGGCGGCCGTCGGCGCCCATACGGCGCCTGAGATCCGGGTCCCGGCCCAGGTCGACGAGATGGCCGGCAAGGCCTTCGTGGTCGTCCGGGTCCTCGACGAAGCCGGTCACGCCGTGTTCGACCACCTCGGGGATGCCGCCGCGGTTGCTCGCCACGACCGGCACCGCCGACGCCATGGCCTCGAGCGCCACCATGCTGAAGGACTCGGTGTAGCTCGGCTGCAGAACGCAGTCGGCGTTGGCAAGCAGATCCGCCGTCGACTGCACCTCACCCATGAAGGTGACACGGCCGGATAGACCCAGCTGCCGGCACCGCTCGCGGGCCCAGTCCATCTCCGGGCCGTCGCCGACCAAGGCGAGGCGGGCGGGTAGGCGTTCCGCCGCAATCCGAAAGGACTCGATCACGCCGGTTATGTTCTTCAGCGGTCGGAAGTTCGAGGTGTGCATGATCAGGAAATCGTCGTCCCCGGAGAGCCTGGACCGAAGCTCCAGCGACGCCTTGGCGGGCGAGAACTGGTTCGGGTCGATGAAGTTCGGAATGACCTGAACGGGGCAGCGCGCCCCGAAGTGCTTCAAGACATGGATCCGCTGGAAGCGCGAGACCGTGGTCACCACATCGCTGCGCTCGATACTCAGCCGGTTGACCGGGAAGACCTCGGGGCGCTGGCCGACGATGGTGACGTCGGTGCCGTGCAGCGTGGTGACGATCGGGAAACGCCGCTCGCTCAGGTCGCGCGCGATCCAGGCCGCCGCGGCGTGCGGTATGGCGTAGTGGACGTGGACGAGATCGAGGTCCTGCCCGACCACGACCTCGGCGATCTTCGCTGCGAGCGTGTAGAGGTAGAGGTCGCCCTCGAACAGGGGGTAGTCGGTCTGATCGACCGGGTGGACGGTGACGCGATCCTCGTCTTCGGCGAGGCGGAACGGCCGCCGCTTCGAGATAACGTGGACGTCGTGGCCTCTATCGGCCAGTCGCAACGCCAGTTCCGACGCGACCAGACCTGATCCGCCGACCGACGGATGGCAGACGATCCCTATGCGCATGGCCTCCCCCAAGGTTTGCCGGCGGGCCCCCGCGACCCGACAGGTTCCATACACACCCGAGGCGTTTCCCCCGGTGATTCTCGCGCGCGATAATAGTGGTTCAGCCACTTGGAACCAAGAACATCCGTGCCCGTTTCACGGGAACCGGCGAAATAATCAATAATAGTATAGACGGCACAGGGTTCGACTCATGGGAGAAGTCGGGCTCGGTACTGCTAAGCCGCGCTAACGCAGGGAGGCCGCCTGGTCCTTGGCCATGTCGGCGAAGTCGCGCAGGAAGACGGCGCCGGGCACGGTCCTCTGCACCAGTACGCTGCGCCGGTCCTTCTCGTCGGTCTTGCGCTTGACGAAACCCAGCGCCGAGAGCTGGTCGAGCGCACGGGTCACCGCCGGCTTCGACATGTTGAGCGCCGCCGCCAGACCGCGCACAGTATGGGGCGGGTTCATCAGATAGACATGCAGGAGCAGGGCTTGCTGGCGGGCGCTCAGGTCCGGCAGTCGGCGCTGCAGGCTCTCGGTCAGAACCCGCCGCCAGAATTCGATCGCTTGGGCCGAGCTTATGTCCAAGGCAGTGCCGCTCGAGTTCGTTGCGAATGCGCAATGACTCTGCCAAAGACTCCCGAGTCGCATCAAGGGATCGACAAGCATTAGTTGTGGGGCGGGGACGGTTCCGGGCTCGTTCCCGGTGCCATCGATCCAAGCATCCAGGGTAGTTTGCACCCACTCCTGGATTGCCGGGTCAAGCCCGGCAATGACAAGGGCTGGCAGCGAGGGTTGGACTCCTCCCGCTAGCGCGGATCGGGTTTTAGCGGTAACGCCTTGCGGTTCCCCAGTGCCGCCAAAGAAGCACAGAGCGCCCCTCGACCGCCAATTCTGTCATGCTCGGACTTGATCGGAGCATCCAGGGAGTTTGCACCCGCTCCTGGATTGCCGGATCAAGTCCGGCAATTACAAGGAATGGGTGCGCTAGATAGTGCCGACCTAACCCCGCGGCACCAACTCGCCACTGGCGACCGCTTCGACCAGGCCGTAGACCGCGCGCATTCCCATAGCCTCGCCGCCGGCCGGGCGGCCCGGCTTGGCCGCGAGGTTCCAGGCCATGACATCGATGTGGACCCAGGGGGTCTCCGGCTCGAGAAACTCGGCCATGAACAGGGCGGCCGTGATCGCGCCGCCGTAGGGCCCGTCGGAGATGTTATTGAGGTCGGCGACCTTGCTGTCGAGCAGCCTCCGGTAGGGCTTGTGGAGCGGCATGCGCCAGAGCGGATCGTGGCGAGCCAGGCCCTGGGACAGCAGCGTCTCGGCGACCGCGTCGTTGTTGCAGAAGAGAGCCGGCAGCTCGGTGCCCAGCGCCACCCGGGCGGCGCCGGTCAGGGTCGCGAAATCGACCACGAGGTCGGGCGTCTCGGTGTCCGCCTCGGCCAGGGCGTCGCACAGGATCAAGCGCCCCTCCGCGTCGGTGTTGCCGACCTCGACGGTCAGGCCCTTGCGGGTGCGGAGCACGTCGAGCGGCCGGAAGGCGTCGCCCGAGACCGCGTTCTCGACCGCTGGAACCAGGACGCGCAGGCGCAGCGGAAGCCCGGCGTCCATGACCATCCGGGCCACGCCGAGCACGTGGGCCGCGCCGCCCATGTCCTTCTTCATCAGCTCCATGCCCTTGGCCGTCTTGAGGTCGAGGCCGCCGGAATCGAAGCAGACACCCTTGCCGACCAGGGTGACTCGGGGTCCGCTCTCGCCCCAGCGCAGATCGGCCAGGTGGGGCGGGCGGCTGCTCGCCCGGCCGACGGCATGGACCGCCGGATAACCCTCGTCGAGCAGCCGGTCGCCCTCGATCACGCTGATCTCGGCGCCGTAGGCCTCCGCGAGCCGACGCGCCGCGCCGGCCAGCTCCGCCGGACCGAGGTCGCCGGCCGGCGTGTTCACCAGGTCCCGCACCAGCGCGGTGGCCTCGGCCGCGCCGGTCACCGCGGCCTGGTCGCAGCCCTCGGGCCAGACCAGGCTCGGCCAGCTCTCTCGGCCCTTCTTGTAGGCGTCGAACTCGTAGCAGGCGAGCCACCAGCCGAGCGCGAGCGCTTCGGCCTCGGCCGCGGCGGGCGGCGGGTCGAGCCGATAGGAAACCTGGGGCAGCGACCCCGGCAGCGCGGCCAGCCCCCAGGGGCCGCTATCGGGATCGTAGCCGGCCAGCACGCGGGCCAGGCCGCCCCCGGCCTCGGGCAGCAGGCAATGGCTGCCGGCCTTCGCCTTGAAGCCGGTGGCGGCGACCCAGCGCCGCACCGCGTCGTCCTGCCCGGCGAGCCAGGCGTCCAGCGCCTCTTCGGCGAGCAGGGTGATCGGGATCGTCTCGGCGGCGTCTCGGCTGGTCAGAAAATCCGGCATGGCTTCCCTTGGGCTTCCCTTGATCGAGTGGTCGCGGTTCTCGCTGCAGCGGATGTCTAGAGCAGGTCGTCCGGGCACCCGCGCTCGTCGAGCATCCGGCGCAGCCGAAGGCTGGGCGGGGCCTTGCGGCCGTCGGCGTCGAGCAGGCCGATCTCCCGGTAGTAGCGCTCGGCGCCCGGGTGAAGCGGCACGCCGAGCCCGTCCAGCGCGGTGTTCAGGCAGATCAGGCGGCCTTTGGGGTGGCCGCTGGTCAGCACCTCCCGGGACCTCTCGTGCCAGAGCGCGCGGGTGATCCGGTAGACCGTCTCCTCGGCGACCTGGGCGCCGACCAGCCACTGCGCGCCGACCGAGAGCGTACGGGTCTGGCCGACATTGAAATAGGTGCCCGAACGCACCGTGATCGGCGCCAGGAAAGGCACGCGCTCGGCCAGCTTCTCCGCCGGCTCGCCGGTGATCGGCACCAGGTTGATCAGCGCGTCGCGGGCCAGCTCGGCGACCGCGCGCGCGGGCGTGCCGGCGACGAAGAAGAAGCCGTCCAGCTCCCCTTCGCGCAGCATCATCGCGGCTTCCGACGAGCCGGTCGACACCAGCTCCGTGTTGGTCTCGTCCAAGCCGAAGGCCTCGAGGACCATGAGGGCGTCGACCCGCGTGCCGGAGCCCTCCTGACCCACAGAGATGCGCTTGCCTTTCAAGGCGCCGACGTCGCGCGCGAAGATGTTGCGCCGGATCACCAGGTGCATGGTCTCCGGGAAGAGGTTGGCAATCGCCCGCAGCTTGTCCTGCGGGCCCTCGCGCTTGAAGATCCCGGTCCCGGTGTAGGCCCAATAGGCGACATCGGCCTGGCTCAAGGCCGATTCGATCTCGCCCTGGGCGATCGCCTTGACGTTGGCGACGGAGCCGGCGGAGGAGACGGCGGCCGCGATCAGGCCGGGCACGCCGCAGCTGCCGCCCCGTTCGCAGGACGGGCCGCCGGGCGGCTTGGAGATGGCGCTGGCGATCAGCCCGCCGACCGGGAAATAGGTGCCCGCCGTCGACGCCGTCCCGATCCGGAAGAACATCAGCTCGTCCGGCGACTGGGCCGCCGCCGGGCCGGCGGCGACGGCCGACAACAGCAGGACGAGCGCGGCCAGGAACGCCCGGCCGCGCCGGGCGGTGCGCCCGGCCCGCGTGGTCCCTGGGCAATCGAGAAGCGTCTGGGTCACCCGCGTCATGCCGGCAAGAGAAGGCTGCTTCCTGGTATAACAGCGCGCTCCTTCCGCTGCCAGATGCGCTTCGCGCGACCGGCACCGATTGACCTCGGCCGGCAAAGCGGCGGATCATGGAAGCGCCGCGCCCGGCCCGGCGCGGCCACGGAAAGCAGCACGGGGCGTTTCCTGGTGAACTTGGCCAATCTCCTGATACGGGCCGGGAAGACGCGTCGCGACGACCCGGCGATCGCCATCGGCGCCGAGACGGTGGCGAGCTATGGCGCGCTGGCCGGTCGAGCCGCCATCCTGGCGGGCGCCATGCAGACGCGGCTCGGTCTGGGCCGGGGCGACCGGGTGGCGCTGATCATGGACAACTGCCCGGCCTTCCTCGAGGTGCTCTATGCCTGCTGGCACGCCGGGCTGGCGCCCGTGCCGGTCAACGCCAAGCTCCACGCCGAGGAGCACCGCTACATCCTGGAACACAGCGGCGCGCGGGCCTGCTTCGCGACGGCCAAGCAGGCGGCGGCCCTGCCCCCGGTCGAGGGCCTGGACCGCCTGATCGAGGCCGAGAGCGGTGAATACCGCGGCCTCTTCGCGGGCGATCCGGCCGGCTGCGCCGAGGCCGGGCCCGAGGATCTCGCCTGGCTGTTCTACACCAGCGGGACCACCGGCCGGCCCAAGGGGGCGATGCTGAGCCACCGTAACCTGCTGACCATGATCTTCTGCTACTTCGCCGACGTCGACACGATCGGGCCGAGCGACTGCATCCTCCACGCGGCGCCGCTCTCGCACGGCTCCGGGATCTACGGGCTGCCCCACCTGGCCGCCGGCGTCTGCCAGGTGATCCCCGAGAGCCGGGGCTTCGATCCGACGGAGATCGCCAGCCTGCTGCCGGGCCATCCCGGCCTGATGATGTTCGCCGCGCCGACCATGGTGAAGCGCCTGGTCGAGCATCCGGCGCTCGGCGGCGCCGATCTCGCGAACCTGAAGACCATCGTCTACGGCGGCGGTCCCATGTATCTGGAGGACCTGCAGCGCGCCCAGGAACGGCTCGGGTATGTCCTGGCCCAGATCTACGGCCAGGGCGAGAGCCCCATGACCATCACCGCGCTCTCCAAGGCCGAGCACGCGGCGCGCAACCATCCGCGGTATCTCGAGCGCCTCGCGTCGGCGGGCAAGGCCCAGACCGCGGTCGAGGTGCGGGTCGTGGGCGCGGGGGACGAGGCGTTAACCGACGGTGAACTCGGCGAGGTTACGGTCCGCGGCGACTCCGTGATGCTCGGCTACTGGCGGGACCAGGCGGCGACCGATGAGGCCCTGCGGGGCGGGTGGCTGCATACCGGCGATCTCGGCGTCTTCGACGGCGACGGCTATCTGACGCTGAAGGACCGCTCGAAGGACATGATCATCAGCGGCGGCTCCAACATCTACCCGAGAGAGGTCGAGGAAGTGCTGCTCCGGCACGAGGGCGTCCTGGAGTGCTCGGTCATCGGCCGGCCCCATCCGGAATGGGGCGAGGAGGTGATGGCCTTCGTGGTCGCCGCTCCCGCCGATCCGGCGGACGCGGCGGCGCTCGACACCCACTGCCTTGCGCATATCGCCCGGTTCAAGCGGCCCCGCGCCTACCGCTTCGTCGAGGCCCTGCCAAAGAACAACTACGGCAAGGTCCTGAAGACCGAACTGCGGGCGCGGCTCGACCGGGAAGCCGGGGAGCCCTGACTTCTTGAACCAGGAACAGCTTACCGTCTTCGCCATCCTGGCGGCGGTCATGGTGCTGCTGATCTGGGGCCGCTGGCGCTACGACCTCGTCGCCTTCGCGGCGCTCCTGGCGGCTGTCGTGCTGGGCGTGGTGGAGGTCGAAGAGGCCTTCCTCGGCTTCGGCCACCCGGCCACCGTGGTGATCGCCATGGTGCTGATCGTCTCGCGCGGGCTCTCCAACTCCGGCGCGGTCGACCTGCTGTCGCGCGCGATCGCCGGCGCGGCGACCACGCTGACCCGGCACATCTTCGTCATGTCGTCCCTGGCCGCGGGGCTCTCGGCGGTGATGAACAACGTCGGCGCGCTGGCGCTCCTGATGCCGGTCGACATACAGGCGGCGAAAAAGGCCAAGCGCGCGGTCGGCCTGACCCTCATGCCGCTGTCCTTCGCCTCGATCCTGGGCGGCCTGATCACCCTGATCGGCACGCCGCCCAACATCATCGTCGCCGCCTACCGCTTCGAGACCCTGGGCGAACCCTTTTCCATGTTCGACTTCACGCCGGTCGGCGGCGCCTGCGCGCTCGCCGGCGTGCTCTTCGTCGCCCTCGTGGGCTGGCGCCTGATCCCGACCGGGGGCACGGCGCCGACCAGCGCCGAAGGCTTCGACCTAGAGGACTACATCGCCGAGGTGCGGGTGCCCGAGGGTGCCGGGATCGTGGGACAGAAGCTGCGCGAGCTCGACGGCGTCGCCGAGCAGCACGAGATCGAGTTCGTCGGCCTGATCCGCAATCACCAGCGGCTGCCTGGCATGGCGCGCCATGCCGAGGTCCGGCCCGGCGACCTGCTGGTGGTAGAGGGCGGCCCCGAGGACCTCGAGCGCCTGGTCAACACGCTGAAGCTGGAGTACGCCGTGGTCGACGGCAGCAAGACCAGCCTGCTGCGCAGCGAGGACGTCGCCGTGGTCGAGGCGGTGGTGCCGCCGGGCGCGCGGATCGCCGGGCGCAGCGCCATGAGCCTGCGCCTCAAGACCCGCTTCGGCGTGCATCTGCTGGCCGTCTCGCGCCAGGGCAAGCCGTTCCGCGACCGCCTGCGCCACCTGGTCATCACCCCGGGCGACGTTTTGCTGCTCCAGGGCAACGCCAACGAGCTACCCGACGTGATGAGCCGCATGGGCTGTCTGCCGCTCGCCGAGCGGGGGCTCCAGACGATCAAGCGGAATCAGGCCTGGTTGGCCGTCGGGCTCTTCGCCGCCGCCATCGTGCTGGCGGCCACCGGCGTGCTCTACCTGCCGATCGCGCTGGCCGGTGCCGCGCTCGCCATGATCGCCTTCAACATCGTGCCTGTGCGCGAGGTCTACGAGCAGGTCGAGTGGCCGGTCATCGTCCTGCTCGGCTCGATGATCCCGATCGGCGCCGCGCTCGAGACCAGCGGCGGCACGGCCCTGATCGCCAACGGCATCCTCTGGCTCTCGGCCGGCTACTCCGCGGTCTTCGTGCTGTTCCTGCTGATGGTCATCACCATGACCCTGTCGGACGTCATGAACAACACGGCGACAACGGTGATCGCCGCGCCGATCGCCATGGACCTGGCGAACCGACTCGGCGCCAACCCGGACCCCTTCCTGATGACCGTTGCGGTCGCCGCCTCCTGCGCCTTCCTGACGCCGATCGGACACAAGAACAACACGCTGATCCTCGGCCCCGGGGGCTACCGCTTCGGTGACTACTGGCGCATGGGCCTGCCCCTGGAGGTCCTGGTCATCCTGGTCGCGATCCCCATGATCCTCTTGGTCTGGCCGCTCTCCGGATAGGACCCGCTGGCGTCCGCGCGCGGCCGACGGCCGCTTCGCTGGGCCTCGTAGCGGCGCGCGAGGAACCCCGGCGAGGCGCCCAGGTAGAACAGCGCGTGGATCTCGATCCAGCCGAGCACGATGCCGAGCGGGCGGCGGCCCTCGAAGCGCCGCGACGAGGTGACCAGTGGCGGGTCCTCGATGCAGCGTGTCGGGCCGCTGCGTTCCAGGCGGCGGACGAAGTCGTAGTCCTCCATCAGCGCGATCGGACGGATGCCGCCCAGATCCCGGTAGGCCGCGCGGCGCACGAAGATGCCCGAATCGCCGTAGTAGAGACCCCGGGCGCGGATCCAGGCGTAGAAGCCGGTGAGCCAGCGGCTGAACCCCGTGTCGCCGTCGAACAGCAGGCGGAAATTGCCGCCGGGACAGTCGGGCGCCTCGGCCAGCGTGCGCGCGATGTGGGCGAGACCGCCGGCCGGGAAGCCAGAATCGGCGTGGAGAAAAAGCAGGATGTCGCCGCGCGCGGCCTGCGCGCCGGCGGCCAGTTGCTGCCCGCGTCCCGGCGCCGACCGGACCAGTCGGGCGCCCGCCGCGCGCGCCAACCGAGGTGTTCCGTCCCGGCTGCCGCCGTCCGCGACGACGATCTCATGGGCCTCGCTCTCTCTCCGCAGGGCCCGCAGCAGCGCCGGCAGGTTCCGGGCCTCGTTCAGCGTCGGGATGACCACCGAGATCATCGGCCGCTCACGCCGGTGCGATGCCGAGGCGGCCGAGCGCGATCTCGTGCCGGCGCCACGAGCCGCCGAGCCAGCGCACCACGAACCACTGGATGATCGGACCCCGGCCCGCGCCGGCGGCCAGCGTCGCCTCGGTGCAGTCGACCCAGATCCGCCGCGCCCAGTCATAGAGCTCGGCCCGCCGCTCGACCGACAGCCGGGAGACGCGCGCCTCGAGGAAAAGGCGCCCGAAGGCGACGTGCCTCGCCTCGTCCCGGGCGACGCGTCGGGACACCTGGCGCAGCAGGGGGCAGGGGAAGAAGCCGGCGAGGCGTTCCTGCAGCCGCAGAACCTCGCCTTCGGCCACGATGTGGTAGGCCATCACGGTGCCCGCCGTGCCGAGCGTTCCGCGGCCCGCCAGATCGAGGGCGCGGGCCAGGGCCGGCTCGACGGGCATGACCCCGCCGAGCCTCTCGAGGTAGCGCCTGTAGGCCTCGGCGTGACGCGCCTCGTCGCCGATCTGCAGCGTCAGGCAACGGCGCAGCAGCGGCTCCTCGACCTCGCCGAGCAGGCGGCGGCACAGGCGGACCGTCGCCATCTCGCCGTGATAGAGCTGGCTGATCGCGATCGCTGCGTGCCGCCGGCTGATCCAGAGCGGCAGGCGTTCCCGGCGGGACCAGTCGATGTCCCGGTCGACGCACCACTGGTCGGCGGTCCCGTTCTCGGCGAGGCGGCGCAGCCGCTCGGCGACCTTGGGCGGCAGCGCGCTGTGGCCGGCCGCGCCCACGTCTCAGGGCCCGAAGCTGAGGTTGTTCACGAAGGCGAGCGCCCGGGTGCTCGTATCGTCGCTGTCCGCCGAGATCGCCACATAGGCCGGCGGCGGTGGGCTGTAACCGAAGACCCGCTCGAAGTCGGCGACGAAATCGACCTCCTCCATCAGCCAGCGCCCGCCCTGGTCGACGTCGGAGCGCAGCACGATGATGGTTCCGCGGGCCTCGCCCTCGGCGTCCATGTGGGGATTGGCGAAGACGCTCCCCGGCTCGTGGATGCCGCCCCAGACGTAGGTCAGGACGTGTCCCGAGAGCGGCGCGCCGGCGAGGCTCTTCAGCGAGTGGCTGAAGCGCTCCCAGAACGACATGCGGTCCTCGTCGGCCGGGAAGCAAATGTGGAGCGCGAGCGAGCGGTCGTCCTCGCCGACCACCGCGAGGTCGGTGCTCGGAACGAACTCGTCGACCCGCCAACGCCAGGTCAGACGGCGCGCGTCGCGCTGGGTCTCGGAGACCGGCCGGTAGAGGAAGGCGACCGCGTCCTCCGCCAAGACGCGGACGGCGCCGTCTTCGGCCAAGGCAAATCGTGCCGGCCGCCGCCCGGGCAGGGTGAGGAGCTCCCAACCCAGCGCCTTCAGCGCCTCGGACAGCACTCCCTGCGACCCGGGCTGTTCCGGCTCCTTGACGAAGGCCGCGGCCGGCGATGCCAGGGCGAGGGCGAACAACGCGGCGGTGAGCGAGAGGCGAGGCGACAAGAGCGGGCTTCCCGATTGATGCGGCGGTCCCAAGACGTGGCGCTGGGCGGGCGGCTCTGAAAGGGCCGGCCCGCTCACGCCGTCTTCAAAGTGTCGTGAGAACGTTAAGCCGTCACGAACGTGCTAGGGCCTGTTGACATTCAGGGCGCGCTCCTGGTCCGAGTGAAATCGGCCTGCTGTTAGGCGCGAGGAGGAAGGACATGCCGAGCATATTCGACCCCAGTCTCAGTCTCTGGGAGCAACGCGGCAGCGGGCCGATTGCGCCGGATCCCTTTGGGACGGGGCGGATTTGCGCCGGGGCGGCGTCACGGAAGGCCTTGTGGGGCCCAACCCCACGGCGCCTCCCGCTCCTGGCCCCGGCGCAAATGCGCTCCCGCCAGGAGCGCGCCGTGAATGTCAACAGGCCCTAACCACGCGACCGGAAACCGCTTCAGGACACCTTCCCGTCCCGGGCGGCGGCAAGGAGGAATTCCTTGTTGCCCTCCGGGCCGGTGATCGGACTCTCGGTCACGCCGATGACCCGCCAGCCGGCCTGGCCCGCGATCCAGGCCTCGATCCGCGCGCAGACCTCCCGGTGGAGCGCCGGGTCGCGCACCACCCCGCCCTTGCCGACCTTCTCCTTGCCGACCTCGAACTGGGGCTTGATCAGGGCGATCAGCCGGGCGTCGGGTGCGGCGCGCGCCAGAACTGCGGGCAGAACCGTCTCCAGACCGATGAAGCTGACATCGACGACGATCAGATCGGCCGGCTCCGGCACCTGCGCGGCGTTGAGATGGCGGGCGTTGGTCCGCTCCAGCACGACGACGCGCGGGTCCTCCCGCAGCTTCCAGGCAAGCTGCCCGTGGCCGACGTCGACCGCATAGACCCGCCGCGCGCCCCGGCTCAGCAGCACGTCGGTGAAGCCGCCGGTCGAGGCGCCAACGTCGAGGCATGTGAGACCGGCCGGATCGATCGCGAAGCGGTCGAGCCCCTCGACCAGCTTGAGGCCGCCGCGGCTGACCCAGGGATGGTCGCGCCCCTTGACGCTAAGGGCAGCGTCGGCCGGCAGCTGCTGGCCGGGCTTCTCGACCCGGCGGGTGCCGGCGTAGACGCTGCCGGCCAGAATCAGGGCCTGGGCCCTCGTCCGGCTCTCGGCCAGCCCGCGGTCGACCAGCAGCTGGTCGGCACGGCACTTGGCGGCGCGCCCCATCGTCGGCACCCTAGGGCCTGTTCACAGTTACGCCGCGCTCCAGGCGGGAGCAAAGTTCCGGCATGGCGTTCGCTCTAAACTCGCTTCGATCAAAATAAAGCGGCCCGCCGCAAGGGCGGGCCGCGAGACAACTCGGTAGACCTGTCGTATCAGGCGCGAACCGGCGCCTCCAGGGCCTCGCGCTCGCGGCCGAAGGCCGAGAGCACGGCGGCCACGATCCCCTTGGCGTCGAGGCCCGCCTCGGCGACCTGAAGCGGCGGCTTGTCGTGATCGATGAAGTAATCCGGCAGCGTGAGAGGCCTGAACTTCAAGCCGTTCTCGAGCAGACCGTCGGTTGCCATGAACTGCATGACTTGGGCCGCGAAACCGCCGATCGCGCCCTCTTCCACCGTGACCATGACCTCGTGCTCGCGCGCCAGGCGGCGAACCAGGTCCTGATCGAGCGGTTTTGCGAAGCGGGCGTCGGCCACGGTCGCGGACAGCCCCTTGGCCGCCAGCTCGTCGGCCGCCAGGAGCGCGTCCTGCAGGCGGGTGCCATAGGACAGGATGGCGACCTTGCTGCCTTCGCGCACGATCTTGCCCTTGCCGATCTCAAGCGCCGTGCCGCGCTCGGGCATTTCGAGGCCGAGGGCCTCGCCGCGCGGATAGCGGCAGGCCGAGGGCCGGTCGTCGATCGCCACCTGAGTCGCGATCATATTCATGAGCTCGACCTCGTCGGAGGCCGCCATCAGCACGAACCCGGGCAGGCAGCCCAGGTAGGTGATGTCGTAGCTGCCCTGGTGGGTCACGCCGTCCGCGCCGACCATGCCGGCCCGGTCGATGGCGAAGCGGACCGGCAGGCTCTGGATCGCCACGTCGTGGACGACCTGGTCGTAGGCCCGCTGCAGGAAGGTCGAGTAGATCGCCGCGAAGGGCCGGTAGCCCTCGCAGGCGAGGCCGGCGCAGAAGGTCACCGCATGCTGCTCGGCGATGCCGACATCGAAGCAGCGATCCGGAAAGGCGTCGGCGAACTTGTTGAGGCCCGTGCCCGAAGGCATGGCCGCGTTCACCGCCACGATCTTGTCGTCGTGCTTGGCCTCCTCGATCAGCGCCTTGGCGAAGACGTTCTGATAGGCCATCGCCTTGGGCTTCGGCTTGTCCTGCTTGCCGGTCACCACGTCGAACTTGGCCACGCCGTGATACTTGTCGGCCGCTTCCTCGGCGGGGTCGTAGCCCTTGCCCTTCCGGGTCACGCAGTGGATCAGGACCGGTCCGTCGTAGTCCGTGTCGCGCACGTTCTTGAGCACGGGCAGGAGATGGTCGAGGTTATGACCGTCGATCGGTCCCACGTAGAAAAAGCCCAGCTCCTCGAACAGCGTCCCGCCGGTCAGCATGCCGCGGGCGTATTCCTCGGCCCGCAGCGCGGCCTTCTTGATCGGATCCGGGAACTTCTGCGCCATCTCCTTGGCCAGGTGGCGCACGGAGGCGTAGGGCTTGGACGAGATCAGCCGCGACAGATAGGCGCTCATCGCCCCTACCGGCGGCGCGATCGACATGTCGTTGTCGTTCAGGATGACGATCAGGCGGCTGTTCATGGCGCCGGCGTTGTTCATGGCCTCGTAGGCCATGCCGGCGCTCATCGCGCCGTCGCCGATCACGCAGATCACGGCGTTGTCCTCGCCCTTGAAGTCGCGGGCGACCGAGAAGCCGAGACCGGCCGAAATCGAGGTCGAGCTGTGCGCCGCGCCGAAGGGGTCGTACTCGCTCTCGCTGCGGCTGGTGAAGCCCGAGAGGCCGCCGCCCTGGCGCAGCGTCTGGATGCGGTCGCGCCGGCCGGTCAGCACCTTATGCGGGTAGCACTGGTGGCTGACGTCCCAGATCAGCTTGTCGCGGGGCGTATTGAACAGGTAGTGAACGGCCACGGTAAGCTCAACTACACCGAGACCCGCCCCGAGATGACCGCCGGTCACCGACACGGCGTTGATCACGTCCTGGCGCAGCTCGGCGGCGACCTGCGGCAGGTCGCTCTCCTCCAGTTTACGCAAGTCATCGGGATTTTTGATGCTGTCCAGCAGCGGCGTCTGCCGATTATGTCCGATTTGACTCAATTTTCACCCCCTCGACCCCAAGATCGCCGGTTTACTTACGGATTTCGCGTCTGGCGACGCGTTCAGAAGCGCCGTTCTAGCACAAATGACGCCGTCTCCCGAAGAAGGTCTGCCTTTTCATCGAAAATTTCAAGGCGCTTGCAGGCGCTTTGAACCAGGTCGCAGGCCTTGGCCCGCGCCCCGTTGAGGCCCAGCTGGCCGACGAAGGTCGCCTTGCCCAGGGCTTCGTCCTGTCCGGTCGGCTTGCCCAGTTCCTCCGCCGAGCCCTGGGCATCGAGCAGATCGTCGACGATCTGAAAGGCCAGACCCAGGTCGGCGGCATAGTCGGTCAGCGCCTGCTTGGGCTCGGTGCCGGCGCGGCCGAGGATGGCCCCCGCCTCGCAGGCATAGGTGATCAGCGCGCCCGTCTTGAGGCGCTGCAGTTCGGTGATCCCGTCGAGGTCCAGACCGCTCCGCTCGGGCGAAAGATCGATCATCTGGCCGCCGACCATCCCCGCGGAGCCCGCCGCATTGGCCATGGCGCCGATCAGGGCGGTACGCACGGCCGGATCGCCGTGCGTACGCTCGTCCGCCAGCACGCCGAACGCCTCGGTCAGCAGGCCGTCTCCGGCGAGGATGGCGGTGGCGTCGTCGTAGACTTTGTGCACGGTCGCGCGGCCGCGGCGCAGGTCGCTGTCGTCCATGGCCGGCAGGTCGTCGTGGATCAGGCTGTAGCAGTGGATCATCTCCAGGGCGGCGCCCGTGCGCAGAGCCTGGCGCCGCTCCACGTCGAACAGGGCGGCGCTCTGAACGACCAGGAAAGGCCGCAGGCGCTTGCCCTCGCCGAGCGCGCTGTAGCGCATGGCCTCGACCACGCGCCCGACAGGCCCGTTGACCATCGGCATCAGCTCGCCAAGCAATTCCGTGATCGCCTTGGCGGTATCCGCCAAGGCTTCCTTTAGACCGCTCATCTCTCGAGTGCCCCCGGAACCTACTCCACCTCTAGCGCCTGGAGCCCGACTTCCCCGCCCGGGTCCAAAGAGATCTTTTCGATCTGTTCCTTGGCTTCGCGCAACTTGCTTTCGCAGTGCTGTTTGAGCGCCGCACCGCGCTTGTAGGCCTCGATCGCCTGATCCAGGCGACCTTCGCCGCTTTCGAGCTGGCCGACGATCCTCTGCAGTTCGTTCAGAGCGTCCTCGAAGCTCAGCTTCGCAATGTCCTCGGTCATCACCTAGTCCCAACCGGCACTCACGCGGCCAGCAGGGCGCGGGTGTGCGCCGCCGCGCTGGCCGCCAGCGCCGACAGGTCATACCCTCCCTCCAGCGTCGAGACAAGCCTACCGGCGCAGCAGTCCGCCGCGACCTCCAGCAAGGCCTTGGTCGCCCAGGCAAAGTCGGCTTCGCGGAAGTTCAGCGAAGCGAGCGGGTCGTCGGCGTGGGCGTCGAAACCGGCGGATACCAGGATGAATTCGGGCGAGAAGTGCCGCACCGCCGGCAGGACGATGCCCTGCATGGCGCTGCGGAACTCGGCACTGCCGGCGCCCGGCGCCAAAGGCGCGTTAACGATATTGCCGCCGGCGCCGCGCTCTTTCGGGCTCCCGCTGCCGGGGTAGAGCGGCATCTGATGGGTCGAGGCGAAGAAGAGCGCCTCGTCGGACCAGAACATGGCCTGGGTGCCGTTGCCGTGATGAACGTCGAAGTCGACCACGGCGATCCGGGTCAGGCCGTGCTGGGCGCGGGCCTGCGCCGCGCCCACCGCGACGTTGTTGAACAGACAGAACCCCATGGCACGGTCCGGTTCGGCGTGGTGTCCCGGCGGCCGCACCGCGCAGAAAGCGTTGTCGGCCTCGCCCGCGGCGACCGCGTCGACCGCCGCACAGACCGCCCCGGCCGCGCGCAGGGCCGCCTCCCCCGAGCCCGGCGACACGATGGTGTCGGCGTCCAAGCCGGCGTACCCGCTTTCCGGTATCGCCTCGAGCACCGCCGCGACATAGGCGGCGTCATGTACGCGCTCGATCTGGCCGCGCTCGGCGAGCGGCGCCTCGCGCCGGATCAGCCCGTCGAACTCCGGCGCCGACAGGGACTCGTGCACGGCCTCCAGCCGGGCCGGGCATTCCGGATGCATCGCGCCCGTATCGTGGGCGACACAGGCCATATGGGTGAAGAGAAGCGTCGCCATGGGCCTCCGGCGTCTCCGTTCGGTTTGTCGGTTCTTGGTTGCACAACGATTAAACCGCGCCAGGAGGCCTTACAAGGGCGCGTGCCATGGGTCCCTACTTTGCGCTAGAGTGTGAAGTTGCGGATAGGTGGGGATCCAGGACTGGTAAATTACGTAGGATTCTCCAGATAGGGTCTCTCTATGTCCGCCCGCTTTGTCGAAAAAGCGCGGAAAATTTGAAAGAAAACCCCGATTATGAGGAAAACTGGCCTACGCGCCTTGCTGATCTGCGTGACCGCATGCGTTGCGGCGGTCCCGGCGCGAGCCCAGAACCAGGAAACGCTGGTCCGCGTCGACGAGGTCCGCATAGAGCCCCTGGCGGAGAAGGTGCCCGTGCTCGGGCGCCTGGTCGCCACGCAGGCGGGCGAGGTGTCGGCCCGTATCAACGGCCCGATCGAGGCGTTCTTCGTCGAGGTCGGCGACCGGGTAGAGCCGGGCCAGATCATCGCTGCGCTCAATCCCTCGCTGCTCCAGGCCCGGCGCGACCTCGCCGCGGCACGGCTGGAGAAGACCCAGGCCGAGCTGGTCACGGCGGCGGCCGAGCTGAAGCTGGCGCGCCAGGAACTCGACCGCCTGGAAGGCCTGCGCAAGTCGGCCGCCTTCAACCAGGCCCGCTACGATGACGCTAACCAGAGCGTGGTGATTGCCCAGGCCCGCGCGGACGAAGCGCGCGCCGACGTCTCCTCGGCGCGGGTCGATCTGGAGGTCGAGGACATCAATCTCGCCCGTGCCCGGATCAAGGCGCCCTACGGCGGGGTGATCACCCGGCGCATGACGGAGGCCGGGGCCTACGTGCAGACCGGCGACCCTGTCGTCATGCTGGTCGCCGACAAGTCGCTGGAAGTCGAGGCGGACGTTCCCTTTCAGCGCTTGGACGGTCTGGCGCCCGGGACCGAGATCGGCATCCTGCTCGACGACGGTACTGCTCACAGCGCGACGGTGCGGGCGCTGGTGCCGGAAGAGAACCCCATGACGCGGACACGGGCCGTACGCTTCGTGCCCAAGATCGGTGAGACCCAGCGTCCCCTGGCCGCGCGCCAGAGCGTGACGGTCTACGTGCCGGTCGGCCAGCCGCGCGACGTTCTCACGGTACACAAGGACGCCGTGATCAAGCGCGGCGCGAACAGCCTGGTCTATCTGGTCCAGGGCGACACCGCCGAAATGCGCCAGGTGACCCTGGGTGAGCCGACGGGGATCCGGTTCGAGGTGCTGGACGGCTTGGCCGAAGGCGACCGGGTTGTGGTGCGCGGCAACGAGCGGCTTCGGCCCGGGGCCAAGATCCTGGTGGACGAGGCCTCCTAATGAACATCATCAAGATCGCGATCGAGCGTCCCGTGGCGGTGATCGCGGCAGTCCTGATGGTCGTGATGTTCGGCCTGGTGGCTCTCCAGACAATCCCGATCCAGCTGGCCCCGGACGTGAACCGTCCGGTCATCACTGTAACCACGACCTGGCCCGGCGCGGCGCCCGCGGAGATCGAACGCGAGATCGTCAACCTCCAGGAAGAGGAGATGGCCGGCCTCGAGGGCATGGAGGAGATCACCTCGGAATCGCAGCAGGGCCGCGCCAAGTTGACCCTGGAGTTCTCCGTCGGAACCAACATGGACCGCGCGCTGCTGCTGGTGTCCAACCGACTGGACCGGGTCAGCGGCTACCCCGACGAGGCCAACGAGCCGACCCTGGATACGGCGGGCAGCGAAGACAACGCCATCTCCTGGTTCATCATCCGCCGGGCCGAGGGCAACGAGCGGCCGATCCACGAATACGGCGATTTCGTGCGCGACGTGGTCAAGGACCGCATTGAACGGGTCCCGGGCGTCAGCAGGGTCGACGTATTCGGCGATAGCAAGCGCGAGATCCAGATCATCGTCCAGCCGGAGCTGCTGGCCCGCTACCGCATGACGGTCAGCGACGTGGTCGGCGCCCTGCGCCAGGCCAACACCTCGCTCTCGGCCGGCAACGTGGAGGAAGGCAAGCGCAACTACGTGACCCGCGTCGAGGGCGAACTGAACACGCTCGAATCGGTCCGCCAGGTCGTCCTCCGCTCGGAAGAGGATATGGCAAGCGGGCGGGTTGCCCGCGTTGTGGTCGGCGACATCGCCGAGGTGCGCTTCGGCTACCGCGATCCGGTCTCGAACATCCGCATCCTGGGCGAACCGGCCATCGCCTTCAACGCCAAGCGCGAAACCGGCGCCAACGTGATCGAGATCATGGAGGGCATCGCCGAGGCAGTCGATGAGCTAAACCAGGCTGCGGTGCCGGCTCAGAACCTGACCTTGAAGCAGGTCTATAAGGAAACCGTCTATATCAACTCGGCGATCGAGCTGGTGCGCCAGAACATCTGGGTCGGCGGCACCCTGGCGGCGATCATCCTGTTGCTCTTTCTCCGCTCCCCCCGCGCCACGCTGGTCATCTCGATCGCAATTCCGGTCTCGGTGATCGGCGCCTTCGTGGCGATGGCGGCCCTCGGCCGCTCGATCAACGTCATTTCGCTCGCCGGCCTTGCCTTCGCCGTCGGCATGGTCGTGGATGCGGCGATCGTGGTGCTCGAGAACATCTTCCGCTTGCGCGAAAAGGGCCTCTCGGCCCGCGAAGCCGCCTACAAGGGCGCCAGCCAGGTGTGGGGCGCGGTCCTGGTCTCGGCGCTGACCACGGTGATGGTCTTCATTCCGATCCTGGTGATGGAGCTGGAGGTCGGTCAGATGTTCCGCGACATCGCGGTCGCGATCTCGGTCAGCGTGGTCCTGTCGCTGATCGTGTCGATCACCGTGATTCCTGCGCTGTCACGCTACCTGCTCGGCAGCGGAGCAGGAGGGGAGACCAAGATCCAAAAGATCCGGCTGCCGGGCATCGACCACCTGGCTTCCGGCTTTTCGGCTGCGGTCATGGCCTTCGTCAACGCCATGCTGCGCACCCGCACACTGCCGATCCTGGTGGTCTCGGCGGTGACGGTGGTCGCGGTCGCCGGCACCTGGCGCTTCCTGCCCGAGCTCGAATACCTGCCCGAAGGCAACCGCAACCTGGTGTTCGGCGTGATCATCCCGCCACCGGGCTACAACCTGGACACCATGACCGAGATCGCCGAGGGGATCGAGGAGGAGATCAAACCCCTCTGGAGGACCGTCTCCGGACCGGAGGCCGAACCTGGCGGACCGCCCAAGATCGAGCGCTTCTTTTTCGTCGCTTCACGCAGCAGCACCTTCCTGGGCGCGATTTCCGTCGAACCGCAGCGGGCGGGCGAGCTGATTCCGGTCATGAGCGAACCGGTTTTTCGGGAGCCCGGCACCTTCGGCTTCATCAACCAGCCGTCGATCTTCGGCCGCGGCATCGGCGGCGGCCGGAAGGTCGATCTGGATATCTCGGGACCGGATCTGGAGACTATCCTGCAGGTCGCGGGCCGCGCCGCCGGCAAGGTGCTCCAGGCCATGCCCTTGGAACAAGGCAACCAGTTCCGGCCGAAGCCGGGCCTGGAGCTGGGCGCGCCGGAGGTCCGGGTGATCCCCCACCGCCTGCGCCTGGCCGACAACGGCGTGAGCGCACGCGAGCTGGCCGAAACCGTCGATACCTTCAACGACGGGCTGCGGGTCGCCGAGGTGACCGTCGGTAACGACCGCCTGGACCTGATGCTCAAGGGGCCGGATGACAACGTGACCGAAACCCAGGGCATCGCCAGCCTGCCGGTCGTCACCAGCGCGGGCAACATCATCCCGGTCTCGTCCCTGGCCGACGTCGTCCTGACCGCCGGACCGACCGAGATCCGCCACCGGGAGCGCTTCCGCACGGTCACCCTTGAAATCCGTCCGGCTCCTGGCATTGCGCTCGAGGCGGCGATCGACCGGCTGCAGGAAGAGGTCATTCAGCCCCTGCGCGAGGAAGGGCTGCCGCCGGGCATCCGCCTCGGCCTCTCGGGCACGGCGGACAAGCTGCTGCAGACCTGGGACGCCATGGTGATCGAGCTCCTCCTGGCGCTGGCGATCGTCTATCTGGTCATGGCCGTCCTGTTCGAGAGCTTCATCTACCCTCTGATCATCATGCTCTCGGTCCCGCTCGCCGCCGCGGGCGGCGTCGCCGGCCTGGCGCTGCTCAATCTCACGACCTTCCAGCCGCTCGACATGCTGACCCTGCTCGGCTTCGTGATCCTGATCGGCATCGTGGTCAACAACGCAATCCTGCTGGTGCACCAGACGATCCACCACGTCCGCGTCGACCACATGTCGCCCGAGGAGGCGATCAAGGAGGCGACGCGCAACCGCATCCGGCCGATCTTCATGTCGACCCTGACCTCGGTCTTCGGCATGCTGCCCCTGGTGCTGTTCCCCGGCGCCGGCTCGGAGCTCTACCGCGGCCTGGGCTCTGTCGTGGTCGGCGGCCTGTCGCTCTCCGCCGTGCTGACGCTGCTGATCATCCCGCCCCTGCTGACCGTCCTGGTCGGGCCGCTGGAGCGCCGGGTCAGGGCCGCCCAGGAACGGGAAACACGGCCGCTGACCTTGCCGGGCGAGTAACCGCGCCCGGAGGGATCACCCCGCCTTGCGAATATGGAAGACGAAGACGCCGTCCTCCTCGCGCGACTCGACCAGCTCGTGCCCCGTGGTCTCGCAGAAGGCGGTGAAGTCCTTCACCGAGTCGGGATCCGTCGCCCGGACTTCGAGCAGCCCGCCGGCTTCGACGGTCTTCATCGCCCGCCGGGCCTTCAGCACCGGCAGCGGGCACTTCAGGCCCCTGGCGTCGAGCAGCGCGGCTTCCATGCTGGCTTTCCCCTCGCGAGAACAAGGCCGCGATTGAAGACTAGCCAAGCAACCCGGTCAATGCCGCCAGGAGAGGCCGGGTTTCGTTGGCGCGCCCGCCGACGACCGCTAGAGTACCGGCCGAACGGCGGCGAAAGTTTGGGCTGGGAACCATGCGCGACGAGGAACTGCGGCATCTGAAGGAGATCGAGCGGCGGCTCCTGTGGCTGGCCTGCTGGACGATCCACAACGCCAACCACCTGCGGGAAAAGGTCGACGGGCTCAAGGTCGGCGGCCACCAGGCATCCTGCGCGTCGATGGTCTCGATCATGACGGCGCTCTATTTCCGCACCCTGCGCCCCGAGGACCGGGTGGCGGTCAAGCCCCACGCCTCGCCGGTGTTCCACGCTATCCAATACCTCATGGGCAATCAGACCCGGGAGAACCTGGAGAACTTCCGCGGCTACGGCGGCGCCCAGTCCTATCCGAGCCGCACCAAGGACGTCGACGACGTGGATTTCTCGACCGGCTCGGTCGGCCTCGGCGTGGCGATCACCGCCTTCGCGTCGATGGTGCAGGACTATCTGGCCGCCAAGCCGTGGAGCGCCGCGCGCCCCCTGGGGCGGATGATCGCCCTGGTCGGCGACGCCGAGCTGGACGAAGGCAACGTCTACGAGTGCCTGCACGAGGGCTGGAAGAACGAGCTGCGCAACACCTGGTGGATCATCGACTACAACCGCCAGAGCCTGGACGGCGTGGTCCGCGAGGGCCTCTGGAAGCGCATCGAGGCGATCTTCGGCGCCTTCGGCTGGGAGGTCGTGCGGCTCAAGTACGGCGCCCTGCAGCGGGCGGCGTTCGACGAGCCGGGCGGCGGGAAGCTGCGCGACTGGATCGACCGCTGCCCCAACCAGCTCTATTCGGCGCTGACCTTTCAGGGCGGTGCCGCCTGGCGCAAGCGCCTGATGGACGAGATCGGCGACCAGGGCGCGGTCACCGCCCTGCTCGACCGGCGCACCGACGACGAGCTCGCCCGCCTCATGACCAACTTGGGCGGACAGTGCCTCGAGACCCTGGCGGCTGCGTTCGACGCGGTGGACCACGACCGCCCGATCGCCTTCCTGGCCTACACCATCAAGGGCTGGGGCACGCCGCTCGCGGGCCACAAGGACAACCACGCCGGGATCATGAACCCGGCGCAGATGGACGCCTTCCGGGCCGCCATGGGGGTGCCCGAAGGCCGGGAGTGGGAGCCCTACGCCGGCGTCGAGGATCCGGCCGCCCTTCGGCGCTTCCTGGGCGCGGTGCCGTTCTTCGCCGCCGGGCCCCGGCGCTACACAGCCGACCGGATCCCGGTGCCGCCCTTCGAGGCGCCCGGGGACCGGGAGCTCTCGACCCAGGCGGGCTTCGGCAAGCTCCTGGACCAGCTCGCCAAGTCGGACTGCGCGCTGGCCGACCGCACGGTCACGACGTCGCCCGACGTGACCGTCTCGACCAACCTCGGCGCCTGGGTCAACCGGCGCGGCCTCTTCGCCCGCGACGAGCTCGCCGACACCTTCCGCGAAGAGCGGATTCCTTCGGCGCAGAAGTGGCGCTTCGCCGGATCGGGCCAGCACCTGGAGCTCGGCATCGCCGAGATGAACCTCTTCCTGCTGCTCGGCGCCGCCGGCCTTTCCCACTCGCTGTTCGGTGAGCGTCTGATCCCGATCGGGACGGTCTACGACCCCTTCGTCGCGCGCGGTCTCGACGCCCTCAACTACGCCTGCTACCAGGACGCGCGCTTCCTGATCGCGGGCACGCCCTCCGGCGTGACCCTGGCCCCCGAGGGCGGTGCGCACCAATCGATCGGCGCGCCGCTGATCGGCATGAGCCAGGACGGTCTCGCCGCCTTCGAACCGGCCTACCTCGACGAGCTGTCGGTGATCCTCGAATGGGCCTTCGACTACCTGCAGCGCGACGGCGAGGGCGACCCCGACGAGCGGACCTGGCTGCGCGACGAGACCGGCGGGTCGGTCTATCTCCGCCTGAGCACGCGCAGCCTGGAGCAGCCCGGGCAGCGGCGCGACGACAGCTTTCGCCAGGGCGCGATCGACGGCGCCTACTGGTGGAAGGAGCCCGGACCGAACTGCGACGTGGTGATCGCCTATCAAGGCTGCGTCGCCCCCGAAGCGATCGCCGCGGCCGGGCGCATCGCGGAGCTCCGGCGCGACGTCGGGGTGCTGGCCGTGACCTCGGCGGACCGGCTCAACGCTGGGTGGACGGCGGCGCAGCGGGCCCGGCGGCGCGGGCACGAGAGTGCCGCCAGTCACGTCGAGCGTCTGTTCGCCCCCCTGCCCGCCCACTGCCGGATCGTCACGGTGATCGACGGCCACCCGGCCACGCTGGCCTGGCTCGGCGCGGTCGCCGGGCACGTGACGGTGCCGCTCGGAGTCGAACATTTTGGCCAGACCGGTCAGATCGGCGACCTCTACGCCCACTTCGGGATCGACGCCGAGTCGATCGTCTACGCGGCCTGCAACTTGAGCCCCGGGCGAAAAGCGGTCCCGCTGCGCCTGTTTTCTTGAGCGAGGCGATAGCGGGCCCATCGGATATGCTCTCTGGCAGGCTCACGAAAAAGGGGCCCGGCGGGCAAGCACCGGGCCCCCTTCTGCATGTCACGCCGTTTCAAGCGGTTGGAAGCGATGGCCTCTCGAAGGGCGTGGCGGCGGCGGCGATGCCTTTGGTGGGTTGCAAATTTAATTGACTTCTGCAATTTTCAGGATTAGTCCTAAATATCTAGATTGTTATTGCGGCAGTGTTACAGAAAAATGGCGAAACGATCAAGGGTTGTCATGCAGCGTGAAGCCGATGCGCCCTCCACGCCGCACCCGATCGATGTTCATGTGGGCGGCCGCCTGCGTCTCAGACGCCTCGCCGTCGGTCTCAGCCAGGAGCGTCTGGCGAAGTCCATCGGGATCACTTTTCAGCAAATCCAGAAGTACGAGCGGGGCACCAACCGGATCGTCGCGAGCCGGCTGCACGATCTCGCCCGGGTCCTCAACGTGCCGGTCGGCTACTTCTTCTCCGAACTGGACGAGAGCGAGTTGCCGAGCTCGGCACCCGCGGCCCGGGAGGAAGCCGTGGTGATGTCCCACGATCTGATGGCGGAAAAGGAAACGCTGGACCTGATCCGCTGCTACTACAACATCCCCAACCCCAGGATTCGCAAGCGCGTTTTCGATCTGGTAAAGTCGGTAAGCAAAGCGATTCACTAGCTTACGGCGAGCTTGCCCCCATGGCGCGAAAGGTATCGAGGTGGCCGACGGCCGCTTTTCCGGCGTGCCTCCTCCGCCCTTCCAACGCCCAGGCTCGGGTGTCCGAGTGAGCCGCATTGTGGGACCGGACCGCTTCGAGATCGGCTCCGACGACCTCGCCGCTGCGCTCAACCGCCTGATCCTGGAGGACGCGGTCAGCCTGCCTCTGCTGCGGCCGGAGGACCGCGCCGGCCTGCTCGACGCCGCCGAGGCCCTGCCCTACCGCCGCGCCACACCGGTGATCGGCGAGGGCGAGAAGCGCGTCGTTCAGGATTTCGAGCTCACCGTGGCGTTCCAGCCGGGAGACGTCTTTCACCGGCTGGCTGAGGCGCTGGAGCGGCTGACGGCGGCCGCCCTGGACCGCACGGCCGGTCTCCTGCCCGAGGCGCCCCGTTTCAACGACCTGATCGTCCAGCGCTACGCGCCGGGCTGCCAGGGCATCACGCCGCACCGCGACCACATCTGCTATACCGGCCTGGTCGCCCTGGTGACCCTGTGCGGGCGGGCGAGGTTCTTTCTCTGTCCGGATCGCAGCGGCCGGAACCCGCGCGAACTGCCGATGCCGGCGGGCGGCCTGGTCCTGATGCGCGCACCTGGCTTTGCCGGCCTCAAGGACCGGCCCTTTCACATGCTTTCCCACGTCACCGAGACCCGCATCGGCGTGGGCATCCGTCACGACACCCGCAAGGAAGAGCCCGCGACCGCCTGAACCCGGCTCACACGGCGCGCCGGGCCCGCGGTCCCGAGAAGGGTTTTGGCGTCTGGGCCGACGGTCCCGACGATGCTACACCACGCCCTATGCGCACCGACGACTTCGACTTCGAGCTGCCGCGGGAGTTCATCGCCCAGCATCCCGCCACGCCACGCGATTCCTCCCGTCTCCTGGAGGTCACGGCCGACGGCCTGAACGACCGCGTCTTCCGCGACCTGCCCGACCTGCTCTCTCCGGGCGACGTGATGGTGTTCAACGACACCAGGGTTCTCCCGACCCGATTAACTGGCCGGCGCGGCGAGGTCACGGTCGAGGTGACGCTGCACAAGTCGATCGGCCGCCGCCGCTGGCGGGCCTTCGCCCGGCCGGCAAAGCGGCTCAAGCCGGGCGACTGGATCACCTTCGCCCCGGATTTCTCGGCCAAGGTCGCCGAGAAGCGCGCCGAGGGTGAGGTGGTGCTGGTCTTCGCCTCGGCGCCGACCGCCTTCCGCGACGCCCTGGACCAGCACGGCGCCATGCCGCTGCCCCCCTATATCCGGCGCGACGAGGGCCCGGACCCGCGCGACCGAGACGACTACCAGACGGTCTACGCCGCCGAGGACGGCGCGGTGGCGGCGCCGACCGCCGGGCTGCATTTCACCGACGAGCTGCTGACCCGGCTCGACGAGGCCGGCATCGAGCGCCGCCGGGTGACGCTGCACGTCGGCGCCGGCACCTTTCTCCCGGTCAAGACCGAGTTCGCCGAGCAGCATCCGATCCACACCGAGGCAGGCCGCATCACAGCCGAGACGGCCGAGGCCATCGAGCTCGCCCGGCGCGCCGGTGGGCGCGTCGTCGCGGTCGGCACGACCAGCCTGCGGCTGCTCGAGAGCGCAGCCGACGAGAACGGCCGGTTGCGGCCCTTCGAGGGCGAGACGGGGCTCTTCATCCTGCCGGGCTACCGTTTCAAGGTGGTCGACCTGCTGATCACCAACTTCCATCTGCCACGGTCCACCTTGTTCATGCTGGTGTCGGCCTTCTCCGGGGTCGAGCGGATGCGCGGCGCCTACGAGCGCGCCAAGGCGGCGGGCTACCGCTTCTACTCCTTCGGCGACGCCTGCCTGCTGCACCGGAGGGCGCCCGAGAAGGCCGTCGGGGCGGCGCCAGGCTCGGCGACGGCGGTCAGGTCTCCGGCGAGAGCGGCGCCCGGGGCGGCGCCGGCGGCAGCGCCGAGCCCGCGGGGCGGGCCCTTCGGCCTGGAAGTGCTGGCCCAGGACGGCGTGGCGCGCCGCGGCAGGATCACGACGGCCCATGGCAGTTTCGAGACCCCGGCCTTCATGCCGGTCGGCACCGTGGGTACGGTCAAGGGCCTGCTACCGGAGCAGGTCCGGGCGACCGGCGCCGAGATCATCCTCGGCAATACCTATCACCTCATGCTGCGCCCCGGCGCCGACCGGGTGGCGCGGCTCGGCGGGCTGCACCGTTTCATCAACTGGCGGGGGCCGATCCTGACCGATTCCGGCGGCTTCCAGGTCATGTCGCTTTCCCAATTGCGCGAGATCACCGACAAGGGCGTCACCTTCCAGTCCCACATCGACGGCAGCAAGCACGAGCTCACGCCGGAGCGGGCAGTCGAGATCCAGGACCAGCTCGACGCCGACATCACTATGGTCCTGGACGAGTGCACGCCCTTTCCGGCGACGGCCGAGGAGGCCGCCCGCTCGATGCGACGCTCGCTGGCCTGGGCCGAGCGCTGCCGGGCGGCCTTTCGGGAGCGCCCGGGCTACGCCCTCTTCGGCATCGTCCAGGGCAGCACCTTCGAGGACCTGCGCCACGAGTCGGCCGAGGGCCTCCAGGCGATCGGCTTCGACGGCTACGCGGTCGGCGGCCTGGCGGTCGGGGAAGGCCGGCAGACCATGCTGGGCGTGCTGGAGACCACCCTGCCCTGGCTGCCCGGCGTCAAGCCGCGCTACCTGATGGGCGTCGGCCGGCCGGCCGACATCGTCGAGGCGGTGCGGCGCGGCATCGACATGTTCGATTGCGTGCTGCCGACGCGCTCGGGCCGGACCGGCCAGGGCTTCACCCGGCGCGGCGAGATCAACATGAAGAACGCCCGCCATCAGGACGACCCCCGGCCGATCGATCCAGAATGTCCCTGCCCGGCCTGCCGCCACTACAGCCGCGCCTACATTCATCACCTCTTCAGGGCCGGCGAGATGCTGGGGCCCATTCTCCTGACCACCCACAACCTGAGCTACTACCAGTCGATCATGGAGGGGCTGCGCCAGGCCATCGAAAGGGAGCAGCTGGACAGCTTCGTGGCCCGGTTCCACCAGGAATTGGCCGAGGGCGATCTGCCCGAACTTTAGTAAAAACCCCGACAAATCTCCGGATAAAGAATGAAAAATTCGAGCGTTATTGATTGAGCAAGTCTGTTTCTTTAGAACTAAACAAGAAACACGCCTATTTATTTGATACTTTTACAATTTCATTTCACGCGACACAAAATTGCTTCATGACAACTATAACGCCAGACAGCATAATTGCCGCCATCGCCTCACACAGCCCTCAAGGCAGTGCTTGGATATGAACAGAACAGCCGTGTTTCGCAAACAGCAGGAGGACATCCTCCACCTGGTCGGCAGGATTTCGGCCAAGCTGGACGAGGGTCCCCTGTCCGCGCAGATCGACGAGATCCTGTTCCTCCTGGCCGCCTTGCAGGACAAGATCGCGATCCATCTGGTCGGCGAGGAGGAGCTGCTCTACCAGAACCTGGTCCGCGGCTCGACGGACGAGGTCGCCGTGCTGGCGCGAGAACTGCGCCAGGAGCTCGGCGAACTCTCGAAGCAGGTCGCAAGCTTCGCCACCCGCTGGGAAGACCGCGACGTCGTGCTGTGCCAGCCTTACCGCTTTCTGCGCGAGGCGGGCGGCGTCTTCGCCGTGCTCGACCGCTGCATCCAGCGGGAGCACCAGCACCTTTACCCGCTGATGGACCAGGCGGCCGCCCAGCCGGCCTGAAGCAAGCTAAGCCGCGACCCCCGCGGTCGCCACCAGAGTAGCCCCCCGCGCCGCAGCCGGGAGTGGAATCGCCTGCAGCAGACCCGACGCCAGCCAGGAGCAGGCCTTCCGTCCTCGAAGGCCCGCACCGAAGCGCGCGCCGCCACGGCGGCCGAGCGCACGGGCCGCCCGCGCCATCCACCATAGCCGCCGTTCCCAGGGCTCGACCGCGGGCCGGTAGAACGCCGGGTTCTCCAGCCCGTGCCGCCGGAGCAGCGCGGCGACGGCCGGCTCGTTCCACCAGGTAAGGTGATGCGGCGGCGCGTTGAGCACGAAATCGGGCAGGTCGCCCAGGTAGCTGTCGACGTCCGGGAGCCCCAGGATCACCTGGCCACCCGGCGCCAGGCAGCGCAGCCCATCGGCCATGAAAGTGTCCGGCTCGGCGAAGTGTTCGAGAACCTGGAAAGCCGCCAGGACTGTATAGGGCGGCCGACGTCCCGCCGCGACATCGTCGGCCAGGCCGGCCAGATCCCGGCCGCTCACGTTGCGGCCCCGGGCCTGCGCCCGCCGGACGCAGGCGAGGTCGAATTCCAGCCCCTGGTAAGCCGCGTCGTCCAGACGCTCGGCGAAAGCGCCGTCCCCGGCCCCGATCTCGAGCACCCGTTCGCCCGGCCCGATCAACCTGGCCGCCAAGCGATGCTCGGCCTTGTTCTCGGGGTGGTACCAGGGGAACGAGCGCAGACGCCGGTAGAAGGACGCCGAGCCGGCGACCGGCGGATCGAAGTAGGCGTGGCCGGTCTCCGGATCGCGGCACAGCCTCAACGCCGCGAGGCCGTCAAAATGATCCGCGACGTCGATGCCGAAGTCCTGCCGCCAGCTTGCGACCAGCTCGGCCACGACGATTTCTTCCAGCAGCTGCGGCGTTTGGTCCGGGCGCGGCCGGGGCTCGGCGACAGGGGCGGCGTCAGGCATCGGACCGCAGTTTCATGGGCGTGACGGCCGCCGTCCAGGGGCGCCTCAGATTGCGGCCGACCAGGCGCCCGAACAGCAGGTTGCACAACGAGGCCCGCGAGCAGGCCTCGACGGCGGCGCGGTCGATCGCGCGGATCTTCTGCCGGCTCATCTCATGACATCTCCTTACAATCCCGTGAGCGGCCGGGGATCGGCGTTGAACCGGCGCCGCGCCCGCCCCCATCTCTGCGGTCGGTGTCCGCCCGTCCGGCGGTTCTTGGGTAGATGGCGACTGCCGGCCGCCGGACCAGCACCGATGCCGCGCGACCGGGAAGCGATCAACATGTGAAGAGGAACTTGCGATGCTTTGGGGGAATCGGCGGCGCGCCGCCTCAGCGATCGGAGGCCTCGCCGCGGCCCTCGCGCTCGGGGCCTGTTCCCAGGCCAGGGTCGAGGCGAACTTCGTTCCCGACTCGGACCCCTGGCCGCGCTGGGAGGCGCACGACGCCAGGGCGACCGGCAAGATCGATCACAGCCACTGGGACGATTTTCTCGGGCGCCATGTGAGCACCGACGAGAGCGGGCTGAACCGGATCGCCTATGACGAGGTCACCCCGGGCGACAGGGCCGCGCTGGACGCCTACATCGCTTCCCTCGAGGCGATCGAGATCAGCGCCCACAACCGGCCCGAACAGTTCGCCTACTGGGTCAATCTCTACAACGCGGTGACCGTCCGCACCGTGCTGGAGAACTATCCGGTCGACTCGATCCGGGACATCAACGACGGCCTCCTCTCGCCCGGCCCCTGGGACCGCCCCCTGGTCGGGGTCGAGGGCGAGACCCTGACCCTCAACGACATCGAGAGCCGCATTCTGCGCCCGCTGTGGCAGGATCCGCGCGTCCACTACGTGCTCAACTGCGCGTCCGTTGGCTGTCCCAACCTGGACGCCACGGCCTACGAAGGAGCGTCCCTGGAGGCCCGGCTCGATCAGGCGGCGCGCAGCTACATCAACAACCCGCGCGGCGTCCGCCTCGAGGACGGCGAGCTCGTCGTCTCGAGCATCTACGCCTGGTTCGAGGGCGATTTCGGCGGCTCGGAGGACGCGGTCCTGGCCCATCTCGGGCGCTATGCCGACCCGGAGCTGAAGCAGGCCCTGTCCGACCGGGGGTCGATCGATGGCTACGCCTACGACTGGGCGCTCAACGACGGGCGCTGACGGCATGACCTCGCCGGCCGCAGGCGGACCTGTTCTGCTGTCCGCCCTGGTGGCGCCCATGCCCACCTCAAACGGTCGGGATCACATCACCGCGCCGATCTGCCAGGGCACGAACTCGTCCTCGCCGAAGCCGAGCACCTCGCTGTTGGTCGGACTGCCGGAGGCGACTTCCAGGATGCGCGCGAAGATCTGCTCGCCCATCTCGCCGATCGGCACGCCCTCGTCCAGCACGACGCCGCAGTCGATGTCCATGTCCTCGTCCATGCGACGGTACATCGCGCTGTTGGTCGCCAGCTTCAGGCTGGGCGACGGCTTGCAGCCGTAGACCGAGCCCCGGCCGGTGGTGAAGCAGACGATGTTGGCGCCGCTCGCCACTTGGCCGGTGATCGAGCAGGGGTCGTAGCCCGGCGAGTCCATGAAGACGAAGCCCTTGGCGTCGATCGGCTCGCCATAGCGGTAGACGCCGCAGAGGTTGGTCGTGCCCCCCTTGGCCGCCGCGCCCAGGGACTTCTCCAGGATCGTGGTCAGACCGCCCGCCTTGTTGCCGGGGCTCGGGTTGTTGTCCATCTTGCCGCCGTTCCGGGCGGTGTAGTCCTCCCACCAGCGGATCCGTTCGATCAGCTTGTCGGCCACCTCCTCCGAGACCGCGCGCCGGGTCAGCAGGTGCTCGGCGCCGTAGATCTCCGGCGTCTCGCTGAGGATCGCCGTGCCGCCGTGGCGCACCAGGAGGTCGACCGCCGCCCCCAGCGAGGGATTGGCCGTGATACCCGAGTAGGCATCGGAGCCGCCGCACTGCAGCGCCAGGGTGATCTCGCTGGCCGGCACGGTCTGCCGCTCCACCGCGTCGACCGCCGGCAGCATCTCCTCGAGCACGGCAACGCCCTTCTCGACCGCGCGGCGGGTGCCGCCGGCGTCCTGGATCGTCATGGTCCGGAAGCGCGGCCCGCGCTCGATCCCGTAGGCTTCCAGCAGGAAGTCGATCTGGTTGACCTCGCAGCCGAGTCCGGCCAGCAGCACGCCGCCGAAGTTCGGATGGCGGGCGAAGCCCCAGAGCGTGCGCTGCAGGTTGGCGTAGCCCTCGCCGTCGCCGGCCATGCCGCAGCCGGTGCCGTGAACCAGCGCCACCACGCCGTCGACGTTGGGAAAATCTTCGAGCCTCTCTTGGTCGAAGGCGCGGGCAATGCAGCGCGCGACCGTTGCCGAGCAGTTCACGGTGGTCAGGACGCCCAGGTAGTTCCGCGTGCCGACCCGCCCGTCGGGCCTGCGGAAGCCCTGGAAGGTCGAGCGCTCCGCCTCGTTGAAGAAGGCGGTCGGCCGCCGGTCCGAGCAGGCCGCGGTGTCGCGCTCGAAGGTGCGGAACTCCATGTTGTGGGTGTGTACGTGCGCGCCGGGCTCGAGCGCTTCCTTGGCGAAGCCGATGATCTGGCCGTATTTGCGCAGGGCTTCGCCCTCGGCGACCGGCCGGGTCGCGATCTTGTGACCGGCCGACACCGACGCGCCGGCGGTCACCCCTTCTCCCGGGATTTCGGTCCCCGGCAGAATGTCGGCGCGCGCCACCACGACGTTGTCGGTCTCGTGCAGGCGGATGGTCAGCGGTGCGGGGTCGGCCATGGCGGCCTCCAAGCTTGGGGGGTGGAGCCAGTGTCAGCTTATCCGCGGACGATGAATTGGACCAGTCGCCTGGAGAGAGCTGACCTGGGCCGCCTCATGGCCGCCGGGCGACAAAATCGATCTCGACCAGGGCGTCGCGGGCCAGGCCGGTCACCCCGATGCAGGTCCGCGCCGGCCGGCGGTCGCCTGGGAAGTAAGAGGCGTAGACCCGATTCATCGCCTCATAGTCGCGCTGGAAATGAGTCAGGAAGACCCGGCCGGCGACCACGTCGGCCAACGAGAGGCCGAGCTCCGCCAGCACGATCTTCAGGTTCTCCATGACCCGCTCGGTCTGTGCCTCGATGCCCTCGGGCAGGGGCCGGGAGTCGTCGGCCGGGTCGTTGGGAATCTGCCCGGTCAGGAAGACCCAGCCCTCGGCCTCGACGGCGTGGCTGTAGGGCGCGACCGGCGAGGCGGCGGCGGCCAGCATGTGAAAGATCGGCGCGGTCATGGCGGCTCCTCCGAGTGCAGGGGACAGAGCGCCAGGATGGGGCCGGGCCCGGACTCGGGCAAGTTTGAAGACCTCCCAACGCAGCCCTATGATCGGCGGCGACCTCGGAGGGGTGGCGAATGCGGAACGGCGGGGCCGATAGCGAGAGAGACCCGAAAGCGCTGATCCGCGACCGGGCGCTTTCTCTCGGCTTCGACGCCGTCGGCTTCGCGCCGGCCGCGCTCGGCGCGGCCGTGCGCGCGGACCTGGCCGGCTTCGTCGCCCGGGGCTACCACGGCGACATGGGCTGGCTGGCCGAGCCCGGCCGCCTGGCCCGGCGCGGCGACCCCAAGACCCTCTGGCCCGGGGCGCGCAGCGTCGTGGCGCTCGGCCTCGACTACGGGCCGGCCGGCGACCCGCTCGGTCTTCTAAGTGCGCCCGAGCGCGGCAGCATCTCGGTCTACGCCCGGGGCCGCGACTACCACGACGTCCACAAGAAGAAGCTGAAGGCGCTCGGCCACTGGATGACCGAGAACCTCGACTGCGAGGTCAAGGTCTTCGTCGACACCGCGCCGGTCATGGAGAAGCCTCTGGCCCAGCGCGCCGGGCTCGGCTGGCAGGGCAAGCACACCAACCTGGTCTCGCGCGACTTCGGCTCCTGGCTCTTCCTCGGCGAGGTCTACTGCAGCCTGGACCTGGCGCCCGACGAGGCCGAGGCCGACCACTGCGGCTCCTGCCGGCAATGCCTCGACGCCTGCCCGACCGCCGCTTTTCCGGCGCCCTACCGGCTCGACGCCCGGCGCTGCATCTCCTACCTGACGATCGAGCACAAGGGCCACATCGCGCCCGAGTTCCGCGCCGCCCTGGGCAACCGGATCTACGGCTGCGACGACTGCCTGGCGGTCTGTCCCTGGAACAAGTTCGCCCGGACCGCCGGCGAGAGCGCTTTCCTGCCGCGCGCCGAGCTGACCGCGCCGCGCCTGGCCGATCTCGCGGCGCTCGACGAGGCGGCCTTCCGCCAGCTCTTTTCGGGTTCGCCGATCGAGCGCCTCGGCCGCGACCGCTTCCTGCGCAACGTGCTGATCGCCCTGGGCAACAGCGGCCGGGCGGAGCTGGCGCCGGTCGCAAGCCGGCACCTGGACGACCCCTCCCCCCTGGTCCGCGCCATGGCGGTCTGGGCCTTGTCGCGGCTAGCGACGGCCGAGGACTTCGCGGCGGCGCGGCGGGAGCATCTCGAGCGAGAAAGCGATGCCGACGTCCGGGACGAATGGCTGGGCCGGGCCGAAGCCGACTAACGCCCCGACCACGTGCAGGACGGCGCCAACACGGTGGTCCGCCGGGCCCCGTCCGAGGAGCCGGCGCGAGCTGATCTCGGCATCACAGGCCCATTTGGCTGTAACGGCTGTTATGGCTGGCGCAAAATCTTCCGCCGTTTTGCGGCGTCGGCATCCTTGTCCCAGGGCTTCCCGGGACGGCTTCTCAGCGGCCGGCGAAGCTTTGGCCTTGGCTACGGCCCAAAGTGGCGCGTCCTAGGCCGGCCCTTCGTGTTCGGTCTTCTTCATTGCCGGTTTGTAGTCGTGCGTCCGTTCTTGGTGCATCCCGGTGAGTGGATGGTGACCGCCTTGCTCCCGAGAGCGGACATCGCGAAGATGATTGATCCAAGGCAACTTATGACCCGAAGCTGCCCTTTGGTTTAACAAACGACTGGGTGGCTGGTGATGGAGGTTAACAGCTATGCGGCGATCCAAATCGGTCGAGCCGTTCCGTCTCTTTTCCAGCTTCCTTCAGACTCTGCCGTGCGGCTTCACTGACAAATTCACTCTCATCTCTGCAAAGCGATTCCAGAACCCTGGCAGGCGTATTCCCATGGATGGCGACCTTTCGCCGGACCGACTCCTCGGGGTCGCGAGACAGCTTTTCCAGCAAGGCAGCATCGAGTTTCCTCTTCCCCGCAACCCAACTTCGAACTTCCGCATCCGTGTCATCCGACAGGATGCGTAGTATGCTCAATGGCACTTTCTTGTTGTGGACCACCCAGACTTTCATCTCCGGATATTTTTGAATCACTTCCAGCCAGACTTCCTCGCTGGCCTCTTCATGGGCTGCGCGACGATACTCATTCGGATCATCGCTGCTACGCAACCTGTAGAATTCTTCTGCCGTCGTGATCATTCCAGAAAACGCTTGAGAGTTGCGATCATCGTTTTCTTACCCTTTCGTCTCAATCCGGTGCTGGCTAGAGGAACAGGGGCGGATTGGGCGGTCCGCGACTGACTGGAAGCATTCGAAGAAGGGCTCGGCCACACAGCCGACCAAGGAAGTGGGTAGAGGACTACGCGCTTCTTGCTGCCCCCGCATCTTCTCCCTCACTTGGGTTTCTTGCTCTCCAGTGCCTTGACCCACATGCTTTCGAACTGCTTCTTAGTTATCGTTTCGGGCTCGAATTCAGGGTCGCGAGCAATCTCCTCTAGCGACGGGATCTCTTCCAGCGATAGCCCCATCGAGTCTAGGGAGCCTTCTTCGCTGGCGTATCCGTACCTACCATCTCTGAAGATTTCGATTTTCCTCAACTCCCATCGCGCATCACTTAACTCGCTATAGATTTCCACTGGATCGTCCTGGTCCTGGTGGATCCATCTGACTCTCATGTAGATCATGGCGCGGCACTTCCAGCTCTCAAAATCCTGTCATTGCTGGGACAGTTCATATCTCACTCTTTCCTTGTCGGTCCGCGGCGGTCAGGCAGACGCGGGCGGCCCCATGCCTTCGTTATTGAAGGCTGCGGAACGGTTCCTCCGAGAGCTTCTTGAACCATTTGCGGTGTTCGATCTCGGACCGCGCCAGGAGATAGCAGTCTCCCGAATGCCACTGCCCATAAACGTTCTCCTCTTCGTTCCAGAAGACGAAGAAAGCCCGTGAGAACAGATTGAGGATGCCCAGAGACCCGTGCAGCTGGTCCGTTTCCCCGTCGCCGAAATCAATCACCGAGGGCGGCCTGAAGAGGGGGCTCTGCCGAAGCTGCCGCGTCAGCGTCTCGTAGGGCTCCCAGCCGTTTCCGTGCGGCCAGGGCTCGAACTCAAGGACGCCGAGGGTTGCCGGCGCTTCGATCCCCGCCAGCGCGATCACCTCGCCCGAGAACCGATGGATCTCTTCCATTCGCTCGATCTGCGTCGTTCGGTTGAAGAAGACCATCCTCTTCATCAGGGCCGGATCGAAGGCTTCAGGAAGGTTGGGATTCGTCTTCGAACCGAGCCGCCGGAATGCCCGGACAACGCGGTCGGACTCTTTTCCCTCGAGGCGCTTCATCGCCGCTCAAGGGATCTTATGCCTGGCGTGGGCATAGGTCTCGTAGAGTTCCGCCCAGGCCAGGGCGAAAACCTCTTCGACCTCGAAGGCGTCCCGCGCCTCCGGGTTGGGAACCCTCGACGTCGCCACGTGCACGAAGAGGGGCCAACTGGAGATTGGAAAGAGCGTCTCTCCCCCGTGGCGCGCCTGCAGCAGAACCAGGTCGATGCCCTGGTTCCCGAACCAGCGCTTTGGTCCGGTCATCGGCCGGTTGAGCCTGACCAGCGCGCAGTCGTCCCTCTCGCCGATCCGGACCCGCTTGACCAGGGTGCAGCACCGCGGCTCGTCCAGATCGGCCGATTCCGTCGATGCCAGGTAGTAGTCGGCGAAAAAGAAGTCGTCTGTCACGCCGCCGCCTCGGCTCCGTTCCACGGGCGCTCGGCCCCCGAGATCCGGCTTCAGTCTAGGGCGCGGGTCCTTACGCTTCCTTTCGATTGCGCCGGCTTCGGCGCCATGTCGGCTAATGGCTACACCTCGCCGTGCCTGCCCCGGCGGCGGCACGTCCGGTTTGGCACCGGGTCCAGACCTGAGAGCCGCTGACGACCGCTCTGCCCCCGATCTCGGACGTGAACCGCGATGGTCGGCGACGGGGAAATCTGACCCGAAGGCGACTTAATCGTCCTTGTAGCCTAATTCAACAAGTCTTCTTTGGATTGCGCGTACTGTTTCTTGTATTGCAGCCAAGTTAGCATCGCCCAAGCCCATGTAATCCGCTTCGATTTTAGCTAGATAATCTCTAGCTGCAGCCACACCCTTCCCGTTTATCAACATCCCGGCAGCATGCAATAAGTAGGTGTCATACTCGTCCTCTGCATTTTTGGGAGGATTTCCGTCGGCCTCCTTAAGAGCTATTGGGTCCCAAAGCGTCCAACCAATTTCGCGGAAATCAGCAGCTTTAATGCTCGGTTTGCTCATCTCGCCGCCCATGTTCCGGTTGATCAGTAGACACTAACAGGCTTGCCGAAAAATGTCGCCTTGTGGCTATTCCTTGCCGTGCCGGTCACGGCGTTGGCGTGTCCGCTTTGGCCCTAGCCCCAGACCTAAGAGCCGTCGACGACGGGTATACCCCCGTTCTCGGACCTGCATCGCGGCGATTGGCGACGGGGAGAATTGACCCGATGCGGTCATTTTGGCCTTAGGCGAACAGCCGCCTACCATCGGATATGCGTGCACAATGCTGGAGCCGCCATGGAGGCCCAAACCCGCCGCCCCGGCTGCCCGCTCGGCACTGCGGGCTGGCGGGGGCTCCGAAGGCCATATGCGCGGCGTTCCCTCAAGAAAGATCAGCGACTTCCCAAAGACACGTCTCGATGAACGTCCAAAGAGACAGATCGGTCTGATGCAGTTCTCCATCCTCTTCGTACCATATGGAGCCATCAGACCTCTCACAGGCTGCAAAGGCGCCCCCGCCTATCTCCGCGAAGATCGTGAAGCGGTCCAGGAAACCCATCTCAGCGATCTGATGCTTGGAGTGGTCCTGATCGTTAGCCCGCTGAAGACTGTCCCATGTGGTCTTCGGGTTGGACGGGTCATAGATCGGCAGCACGACGAACCAATCGAGACCGAGTCCGTTCGCGACCGAATAGAGCTCTTCAAACTCCGGGCCCAAGCCTAACTGGGCCACAGCCGACCGCACCTGAGAAACCGGCAAAGGAGTTCCAGTGTGGCACCCAAAGGTCGCCTTGAGTCTGGTTATCGTTTCGACCGGAGACGTGTCCATGGAACTCATACTCGCGAAGCGTTTGCACTTCGCGGACCCAAGGGCCGCTAGTTTTCGGCGGCAGTCTAGGTCTCGGGTCCTTACGCTTCCTTTCGATCGCGCCGGATTCGGCACAATGTCGGCTCATGGCTGCACCTTGCCATGCCCGCCATGACGCCGGTCTGTCCGCTTCGGTGCAGGCTCCAGACCTCCGAGCCCGTTATGACTACTCTGCTCCCTGCCCTGCCTGAGAGATCTGGCACGAGCATCGGCGACCCGCAGGGCGGTTCCTCCTGAGGCAAGAAGGGCGTGGGTCCCTAACCGCGCGCCGCCTCCGGTCTACTCGGGGCTTGTTGCCGGTAGTCCCGCGCGCTCGGGTTCCGGACCGGGGAAGCAGACGAAGCTGGCGCGGATCGGCAGCATGAGCGCGCAGCCGTTCCAGAATGCGTCCTGACCGACCCTCTCCAGGCGCCCGCCGTTCGGGCAGAGCCGCTGGGCCTCGGCCATCACCTGCTTTGGCCGGTTGAACAACGAGCCGTAGCAGACGGCGACCGCCCGCGGCCGGGGATCATAGTCGAAGGTGCCCAGCACGATCTCTTGCGAGGCCTCGGGCGGCAGGGCCTCACGCGCATCGGAAGAGGGCGCGACCGGAAAGGGCTGGTTGGCGCAGCCCGCGAGAAGCAGCGCGAGAAAGAGCCCGGCGGCGAGCGGCGAGAGTCTGGTCATCGGGCAATCCTTAGCACAGCCGCGCCGGCGCGCCCACTCGTGAAAGCGGCGCCCGGTTCTGCTAGTATTCGTTTTCGCTGGCTCGATCACGATGAGCAAGACCGTGACGCTTTACCTCCGTGCCCTGCTCGCCGTCTTGGCGACGCTCCTCGTCCTGGCGCTCCCGATCCGCGCGCAGGCCGAGGACCTGACCGGCCACCTCCTGATCGCGACGCCGGAACTGGGAGACAGCAACTTCGAGCAGACGGTGATCTACCTGGTCGCCCACGACGAGTCCGGCGCCTTCGGCCTGGTGGTCAACGAGCCGATGGGCGAGCTGCCGCTGGCGCGCCTGCTCGGCGGATCGGCAAGCGAGAAGCTGGCCGGTGGCGAGAGCGAATCGGCGGCGCCGATCAAGGTGCATTATGGCGGACCCGTCGAACCGAAGCGGGCCTTCCTCCTCTACAGCAGCGAGGTGAAGCTGGCGGGCAGCGTCGACCTCGGCAACGGCGTCGCCTTCAGCAACCGGCGCGAGACGATCGAGAGCCTGACCGGCGCGGAAAGGCCGCGCCACCTGGTCCTGACCCTCGGCTACGCCGGCTGGGCGCCGGGCCAGCTCGAGGCCGAGATCGAGCGCGGCAGCTGGTACGTCGCCGAGTGGGACGAGTTCCTGGTATTCGGCGCAAACAATGCCGCCAAGTGGGCAATCGCGATCGCCCGCTTCGGCCCGGAGTTGTAGGTCGGCCGAAACCGGCTCAGTAGGCCCAGTGGGCGGAGCAGGGCTCGACCTCGCGCTCGGCGAGGGCGCCGGAGCCGTGGCGCTGCAACGACGCCCAGCTGCGGCGGTCGCTGGCCGGCTGATAGCGCACCGAGATCTCCCCGGCCGCCGCGCGCCAGGCCGCCGCGGCCGTCTCGTCCGCCACCTCGAAGGCGTCGAAGCCGCAGCGCTTCATGAAGGCCGACTGGTCGCGCAGCACCTGGCCCACGGCACGGATCTCGCCGGTGAAGGCGTAGCGCTCGCGCAGCAGGCGGGCGTAGGAATAGGCCCGGCCGTCCTTGAAGGCGGGGAACTCCAGCGCCACGAGATCGAAGCGGTCAAGATCCTCGGCGATCGAGGAGGGCGCCTGGTCGCTGCGCAGGCGGATGCCGAGCGGCACGCCGCGCCCGGCCAGGCTCTCGCCCTCGGCCAGCCAGCGCTCCAGGCTGACAATGACCCCCAACCGCTCGGAGACGGGCGGCACGTCCGCCTCGTCGTTCAAGGATACCCAGCGATCCTCCACGATCTCGTCGTTCTTAATGAGCGGCATAGAGCTTCTCCTTGAAAGGTTTCAGGCCGACCCGCCGGTAGGTCTGGTTGAAGGTCTCGCCGTCCTGGCGCGTTGCGACATAGGTGTCGACGATGGTCTCCACCGCGTCGGCCACCTGGTCGTAGGAAAAGGCAGGCCCGACGATATCGCCGAGCACCGTGTTCTGGTCGGCGCTGCCGCCCAGGGTCACCTGGTAGAACTCCTCGCCCTTCTTATCGACGCCGAGGATGCCGATGTGGCCGACGTGGTGATGGCCGCAGGCGTTGATGCAGCCGGAGATCTTGATCTTCAGCTCGCCCACGTCGTGCTGCCGCTGGATGTCGGCGAAGCGGGTCGAGATCCGCTGGGCGACGGGGATCGAGCGGGCGTTGGCCAGGTTGCAGTAGTCGAGGCCCGGGCAGGCGATGATGTCGGAGACCAGGCCGATATTGGCGCTCGCCAGCCCGGCTTCCTTGAGACCGAGCCAGAGCGCGTAGACCTCGCTCTGCCTGACGTGGGGCAGCACGAGGTTCTGCTCGTGGCTGACCCGGATCTCGTCGTGGCTGTAGCGTTCGGCGAGATCGGCGAGCTGCTCCATCTGCGCCGCCGTGGCGTCGCCCGGCACGCCGCCTTCGGGCTTGAGCGAAACGTTGACGATGGCGTAGCCCGGCTGCTTGTGGGCGAAGAGGTTGCTGCGCACAAAGCGGGCGAAGTCGCGGTCGGCCAGACGCCGTTCCGCGAAGCCGCTGTCCACCGCCGGCAGGGCCTCGAAGGCGGGCGGCGCGAAATACCTCTCGATCCGCGCGATCTCCTCGCGCGGCAACTGGAGGGCGCCGTCCCGGATCTCCGCCCACTCCTCCTCGACCAGACGGGCGAACGCCTCGACCCCGGTCTGCTGCACCAGGATCTTGATCCGCGCCTTATAGATGTTGTCGCGGCGGCCGACCTGGTTGTAGACCCTCAGGATCGCCTCCAGGTAGCTGAGCAGGTCCCGCTTCGGCAGGAACTCGCGGATCGTCTCGCCGATCACGGGCGTACGTCCCTGCCCGCCGCCGACGATGACCTCGAAGCCCCG